>QIHU01000142.1 GCA_003231035.1 Acidobacteriota bacterium | reverse complement strand
TAGTGGGGAATCCGCAAGCTGTAGCGCTGGCCATGGAAGCGGGAGAAGAGGTCGTCGATCGCTTCCAAGAAGGTGCGCACGACGGCGGGGAGGTGGGTGGTGGGGAAGAGGTACTGGCGGCGATCGAGGGTCAAGAGGACCGATTCTTCGCTCGTCGAGGGCGGCTGACCAGCGGATTGCGCACCGCGCAGAGACTCCTTCAGGGCCGGTGAGTCGAGCAGTCGTCGCAGGCGAGTCAGCTGGTGGTCGGCCACCAAGACCGAGTGCGTCTCCCAGTTGATCGCCAGCAAATCGAGGAACCCCTGACGGGTGACCGTCAACTCGGTCACCACCGGCGCTGCACCGCCGGTGGAATAGCGGACCTTGATCCAGCTCTTGTGGGTCTCATATTTGTGCACCGGGGCGCATCCCGTGCTCGCGCCGACGAGGAGGCCAACCATGAGCAGGGCGCAACCCCAGTGAAGGCGGGTGACCGATCGCCGACGAAGGTGGGGCGCGGAGCGTAGGGTTCGAATTCGGTGCATCTATTGAAGGTGTACAAGGGATAGTACGACAGCTTAACTCGTGCCGCCATTCGGCCCGTCGTCCAGATGAGTTTGTCCAGGGCGATGGTGGCGAAGAGGGGCGAGGTCGCCTCAGCCGTGGTCAACGGAGGCGGAATTCATCCTACGACAGCTGTGGTAGGTTTGGCCCAACTTGGCCGAGGCCTACCTTTCGCGACGTAGAATGGTGAGGTCTATCACCAGCCTCTTAGGGCTCATACGTTGGGAGTTTGAAGGATGAATCGAAATTGGCTCACACTGTCGCTCACCCTGTTGCTTGCGATGCCGCTTCTGCTGTCACTCTCCCCCTCAGCGTCAGCGGCTGCCGAAGATGGCTCGGGGTGGTCCACTTGGCGGGGGGCGGCGGGCAACGGCACCTCGACGGCCACCGACCTAATCTCCAGTTGGTCCAAGGAGGGCGAAGGGCTTGTCTGGCGTGACGATTGGACGGGCCGCTCGACCCCGGTCGCCGTCGCGGGCCGCATCTGTGCCAACGGCCGGTTGGGGGATGGGGTCGATCGCCAGGAAGCGGTCGCCTGCTGGGATGCCGGTAGCGGCAAGAAATTGTGGGAACGCCGCTTCAACGTGTACCACACGACGGTGCCATGGAATCGCGTTGGCTGGGCCCACATCACCGCCGATCCTGAAACCGGGTATCTCTACGCACAAGGGGTGGGTGGCCTGTTCCACTGCCTCGATAGCCGCGACGGCCACACCGTGTGGTCCAAGTCCTTCCTCGAAGAGTACGGCTTCATGGAGGGCTACGGCGGTCGTACCCAAACCGCGACGATTGACGAAGATCGGGTGGTGATCAGTTTCTCGAGCACCAGTTGGGGCAAGCTGGCCAAGCCGTTGCACCGCTATTTCGCCTTCGACAAACGCACTGGGGAGCTGATCTGGGTCTCCACCCCGGCCCCCTCTCAGGCGGACAAGAACACCCAGTCGACCCCGGCCGTGGCGGTGGTCAACGGCCGTCGTTTGATCATCGCGGGCAACGGCGGAGGGGGCATCTATGCCATCGAGGCGCGCACCGGCAAGCCGGTGTGGAGCTTCCAGCTCTCGAAGCGGGGCATCAACACTTCGGTTGTCGTCCATGGTTACGTCGTCTACGTGGCCCACAGCGAAGAGAACATCGACAAGCCGGATATGGGCCGGGTGGTGGCGATCGACGCCACCGGCAGCGGTGACGTGACCCAGACGCACGAGATCTGGCGTTCCGCCGTTTCCTCCGGCTTTCCCTCCCCGGCGCTGGCCGCGGGGCGCCTCTACGTGGTCGACAACTCGGCCAACCTCCATGTGCTCGACGCCGCCACGGGTGAGCGGATCGGCGAGGAGGTGAGCCTGGGGAAGGTCGGCAAGGCGTCGCCGGTGATCGCCGACGGCAAGATCTATGTGACCGAGGTCAATGGCATCTTTCACATCCTTAAGATCGGTGAGGAGGGAGTGACCTTCCTCGATAGCGAGGAGCTGTCGATGGCCAATGGGCGCTACGCCGAGATTTACGGTTCTCCGGCGATCGCCTACGGGCGGATCTATTTCACCACCGAGGAGGGGATCTACTGTCTTGGCGATAAGGAGCGGGCGTGGGCGCCGGTCGATGGCGCCGTAGCCGCGGCCGCGGAGCCAACGGCGGACGCCAGTAGTGGGGTCGCTTCGCTGGTGATACGGCCGGCGGAGGTGCTGTTGAGCCCTGGGGAAACGGCCGAGTTTTCAATCGAGAGTTTCGATGAGCACGGGCGCTCCCTGGGAACTCGCACGGGAACCTCGTGGGCCACCGTCGGTGGCCTCGAGGGCACCCTCGAGGGTGGCCGGCTGACGGTGTCGGCCGATGTAGCCATGCAGACCGGCATGGTCGAGGCGAAGGTCGGCGAGGTGGCCGGTAGGGCACGGGTGCGGGTGGTGGCCGAGGCCCCCTTCAGCGACGACTTCGAGAGTTACCCGGCGGGCTCGCGACCGCCCTATTTTCTCGGCTACATCTCGCGCTTCTCGGTCGTCGACCTCGAAGGCAACAAGGTGATCGCCAAGGGACCGTCCCCGGTCAAAATCCACCGCCATCACACCTTGATCGGCAAACCGAGCGATACCGACTACACCATCCAGGCCGACCTGATGGGGGTCAAGACGGGCCGCAAGGTTCCCGATGTGGGGCTGATCAACAGCGGTTATACCCTCGATATGAAGGCCGCCTACCAAGAGATTGAGATCCGCTCGTGGGGTTCCGAGCTGCGCATGGCCGGCAAGGTGCCGTTCTCGTGGCTTCCCGATACTTGGTACACGGTGAAGTTGCGGGTGGACGTGAAAGATGGCAAGGCCCAAGTGCGCGGCAAGGTCTGGCCCCGTAGCGAGCCCGAGCCGGAGGGGTGGACGATCACCGTCGAAGATCCACACCCGATTGCCAGCGGCAGCCCCGGCCTTTATGGTTACTCGCCCTCGCCGATTTATTACGACAACCTCAAGGTGACTTCCAACCGATGAATACCGTACGCATTGCACGCAAGACTCTCCTCGCTCTCCTGCTCCTCACGCTCGCGCCCTTCGCCGCAACGGGTCGCCTCGTCGCCGAAGAGCCGGCGATGTTCGGCAACACTCCCTCGCGCAACATGGTCTCCGACGAGAAGGGGCTGCCCGCGACGTGGGATATCAAGACCGGCCTCAACGTGATCTGGTCCGAGCCGCTCGGCAGCCAGTCCTACGGCGGGCCGGTGGTCCACGGTGGCAAGATCTTCGTCGGCACCAACAACGAGGGCAAACCGCGGCAACATCATGGCCTTCGACGTTGAGACCGGCAAGTTTCTCTGGCAGTCGGCGCACGGCAAGCTGCCGGCCGGCCGGGTGCACGACTGGCCCCTGCAAGGGGTCTGTTCCGGTCCCTACGTCGTTGGCGACCGGCTCTATTACGTCTCGAACCGCGCCGAGGTGATCTGCGCCGATACCGAGGGCTTCCGCGACGGAACCAACGACGGCCCCTTCACTAGCGAGACCGAGAAGGGCGAGACCGACGAGGATGTGATCTGGAAGTTGGACATGATCGGCGAGCTCGACGTCTTTCCGCACAACCTGGCGGCGGGCAACCCGCTGGTTGTCGGCGACCTCCTGTTCACCGTGACCGGTAACGGGGTCGACGAAGGGCATATCAACGTGCCGACTCCCTTTGCGCCCAGCTTGATCGCGGTGAACATCAAGACCGGAAAGCTGGTTTGGGAGAACAGCGATCCCGGTCCGCGGATTCTGCATGGCTCGTGGTCCA
>QIHU01000546.1 GCA_003231035.1 Acidobacteriota bacterium | reverse complement strand
CTCACCCGTCACCCGGCGGTGGTGGAGGCGGTGGTCGGCGTGGACCCGACGAGCCAGGGCGAGAAGCGGCTAGTCGCTTGGTTGGTGGCAACCCAGGAAGGGGATGCCGAGGGCGACGAGGCGGCCTCGCCGAGTGCCGCCGAGTTGCGCGCCTTCCTCGCCGAGCGGCTTCCAGCCCATCTGATCCCCACCCTCTTCGTACCCCTCGAATCGATGCCCAAGAACGCCGCCGGAAAGCTCGACCGGCGCTCTCTACCGGCCCCCGAGGGTGGCCGACTGGCCGCCGGTGAGGAGTTCGTGCCGCCCAGCTCCGCCATCGAGAGCACCATCGCTACCGTCTGGTGCGCCGCGCTGAAGGTGGAGAAGGTTGGGGTGAACGACAACTTCTTCGATCTCGGCGGCCACTCCCTGCTGCTGATTCGGGTGCAAGAAGGGCTGCAAGAGGCGCTGGAGCGGGAGATCCCCATCCTCGACCTCTTCCGCTTCCCGACCGTCGCCGCCCTGGCCGAGCGCTTCCAGCCCGGCGACGAGGAGGAGAGTGGAGCCTTTACCCGGCGCGCCGAGGAGCGCTTCGCCGCGGTCGAGAGTACCTCCAGCGCCCGCATCGCCATCGTCGGCATGTCGGCCCGCTTCCCGATGGCGCGTACCCCTGAGGAGTTCTGGACGAACCTGCGCGACGGGGTGGAGTGCCTCACCTTCTTCGAGCGCGAAGAGTTGATCGAGGCGGGGGTGCACCCCGAAGTCGTCGATAACCCGGACTTTGTCGGCTGCCGGGGGTGGTACGAAGGGGTAGGCCAATTCGACGCCCGCTTGTTCAATATCCCGCCGCGCGAAGCCGAGATCCTAGATCCGCAGCAGCGCATCTTCTTGGAGTGTTCCTGGGAGGCGTTGGAGCATGCGGGCTACGCGCCGGAGAGCTTTGCGGGTCGCATCGGCCTCTTCGCCGGAACCGGCCTTAACGCCTACATCCACCACTTCATGTCCAATCCGTGGGCGATTCAGGGGGTGACCCCGCTGCAGCTGGCTCTGGCCAACGACAAGGATTTCTTGACCACTAGGGTTTCCTACAAGCTCGACCTGCGCGGACCGAGCGTCAACGTGCAGAGCGCCTGCTCGACCTCGCTGGTGGCGGCCCATCTCGCCTGCCGCGCCCTGGCCCTGGGTGAGTGTGAGATGGCGCTGGCCGGGGGCGTCGGTATCGACACTTTTAGGAAGGGCGGACACCTCTTCGCCGAAGGCGGTATCGCCTCCTCGGACGGCCACAACCGCTCCTTCGACGCCAAGGCGGACGGCTCGGCCGGGGGCGATGGCGCGGGCATCGTCGTCCTCAAGCGGTTGGACGACGCGCTGCGCGACGGCGACACGATCTACGCGGTGATTCGCGGTTCGGCGCTCAACAACGACGGCTCGAACAAGGTCGGTTTCACCGCGCCGAGCATCGAGGGGCAGGCCGAGGTTATCGCCGCGGCGCAGGTGGCGGGCGAGGTGAGTCCCGACGAGGTGAGCTACGTCGAAACCCACGGCACCGCCACCCCCTTGGGCGATCCGATCGAGATCGCCGCCCTGCGCGAGATCTTTGGCATGGATGGAAGTCGCAAGAGCTGTGCTCTAGGAGCGGTGAAGAGCAATATTGGCCACACCGATACCGCCGCCGGTGCCGCGGGTCTGATCAAGACGGCGCTCGCCTTGCACCACAAGCAGATTCCTCCCAGCCTCCACTACGAGCAGCCGAACCCGAAGATCGACTTTGACAACAGCCCGCTCTACGTCAATACCGAGCTTGTCGATTGGCCGGTGGCGAAGGGCAAGCGGAGGATCGCCGGAGTGAGTTCCTTCGGCCTCGGCGGGACCAACGCCCACCTGGTGGTCGAGGAAGGGCCCGAGCCCGCCCCTTCCGGTCCCTCGCGCCCCTGGCAGCTCTTGCCCCTGTCGGGGCTGTCGTCCAACGCTCTGGAAGCGGTCAACCAGCGGATGGCCAACCATCTGACGGCCACTCCGGACGTCGATCTGGCCGACGTCGCCTTCACCTTGCAGCAGGGGCGGACCCGGTTGCCGTCGCGCCAGGTGCTGGTGGCCAAGGATAGGAAAGATGCCGCCGAGGCCCTGGCTTCGCGCGATCCTCGCCGCATCCTGGTCAGTACCGAGGAACGCCGGCAACGGCCGGTGGTCTGGTTGTTGCCGGGGCTCGGGGATCACTATCCGGGGATGGGGCGCGAGCTCTACGAGACCGAATCCGCCTTCCGGGGGGCGGTCGACGAGTGTTGCGATCTGCTGACCGAGCACTTGGGCGAAGATCTGCGCTTGCGCCTCTTCCCGCCAGTCGAGGCGATCCCGGTGGCGAAAGAGGCTGGCGGCGGCGGGGAATTGGACTTGCGCGCCCTCCTCGGTCGAGGCGGCGGCGAGAGCCAGCGCCCGCCCGGCCCGCTCGACCGCACCCGTTGGGCACAGCCGGCCCTCTTCGTCATCGAGTACGCTCTGGCCCAGGTGTGGCTAGAGTGGGGCGTCGTACCCGAGGCGATGATCGGCTACAGCTTGGGTGAGTACACCGCCGCCTGCCTGGCCGGAGTCTTCTCCCTGCCCGACGCCCTGCGCCTGGTGGCCGAGCGGGCTCGATTGATCGAGTCCCTACCGGCCGGCGGCATGGTGGCCGTGCCGCTGGCGGAAGAGGAGGTTCTTGCGCTCTTGGCGCGGGGCTACGCCGAGACCCTCTCCCTAGCGGCGGTCAGCGGTCCCGAGTTGTGCGTGGTGGCGGGCGAAGAAGAAGCCCTGGGCCGGTTCGAAGAGCAACTCGCCGACCGCGATCTAGCCTCGCGGCGACTGCGCACGACCCACGCTTTCCACTCCCACATGATGCGGCCCCTGGCCGAGCGCTTCACCCAAGTCGTGGCCTCGGTCGAGGCGCGGGCACCGCGCATTCCCTACCTCTCGAACGTGACCGGCGGCTGGGTCCGGGCCTCCGAGGTCCAAGACCCGTCCTACTGGGTGCGCCACCTGTGCCAGCCGGTGCGCTTCCATCAAGGGCTGTGCGAGCTGTTGGGGCAAAGCGAACGCGTATTGCTCGAAGTCGGCCCTGGACAGGCCCTGTCGACCACCGCCATGCAGCATCCTGAGCGCGGCGAAGGGCAGCTGTCGGTGACCTCGATCCGCGATGAACGGCAGACGGGCAGCGACGTCGCCTACCTGCTGCAAGCGGCGGGTCGACTGTGGCTCTCCGGGGTGACCCTCGACTGGCGCGGCATGGCGCGCCACGAAGAGCGCCGCCGCCTTCCCCTGCCGACCTACCCGTTCGAGCATCAGCGCTACTGGATTGAGCGCCTTTCTCCCCAAGCCATGGCCACGCGGCGCCCCCAGGGGATGAAGACGGCCAGGGTGGGCGACTGGTTCCACCTCCCAACCTGGCGACCGACGCAGCC
>QIHU01000389.1 GCA_003231035.1 Acidobacteriota bacterium | reverse complement strand
CGGGCGTTCGCTGTTCACTTGCGTAATCCTCCGGCGCATCGAGCGCACAGGCGGCCTTGTGGTTCCTATCCACATGCGCTTCGAGGCTGTTTCAGCCGCCTGACGCTCGATGGGCCGGAGGATTTCGCGTTGGATCGAAGGTGAGCCTCGGCGCGAATGGAGGCTCAACATTCTGTTTGCGGGTCTGCTCCTGATGTCCCACACCTAACCTGACTTCGGAGACACTGCCCCATGACACTCCCCGTGGCTCTGCTAGGACTCGGCTCATACCCCTTCGCGGGTGATGACCAACGCGGACTGGGAAAGGCGGGTGGACACCAGCGATGAGTGGATCCGGCAGCGCACCGGAGTTGAGCGGCGGAGGGTCGCGGCCAATAAACTTAACTGGCGCCAGCAGCTCCTGGTCGGGGACCGGAGCGGTCAGCTGATCGCCCTCGATCCGGCCAGCGGTGAGGCCCTATGGACGCACCAACTGGAAGGCCAACTCCGAGGCATCGGCAGCTTCGGCGACATCCTTTTCGTGGGCACCATCGAAGGCACCATCTACGCGCTCAAGGCGGGGGGCACAGCGGAGAGCAGCTTAGCGCCGCTCTCGCCTGAACAGGCGGCGAGCAGGACCCGCTTCTGACGGTCTCATCCACGCGAGATCCTCACCGTGATCTGAGGGATCCACCGGTGGCGCAATCGTGATGTTCGTTGACGATTACGCCACTTGTCTTGCCGGTCGTTCCCTGTAACTCTACCCGGCATGGAAGATTCCAAACGCGCCACCGCCACTCCGCCATCGGCCTCTCTCCTCCTCGCCGCTTTTGCCGCCGTGTACCTGATTTGGGGGTCCACCTATCTCGGTATCCGTTTCGCCATCGAGACCATTCCTCCCTACACCATGGCGGGGATTCGCTTTCTCTCCGCCGGAGCTTTGCTCTTTGCTTGGACCACCCTGCGAGGAGCCAGCCGGCCGACCCTCGCCCAGTGGCGTTCGGCCTTGATCATCGGCACCTTGCTCCTGGTCACCGGCAACGGCCTGCTGACTTGGGCGGAACAGTTCGTCAACTCTGGCATCGCGGCGCTGATCGTCGCCACGGTGCCGCTGTGGATGGTCCTCCTCGAGGCCCTGCGCAAGGGAGGCTCGCGCCCCAGCACCCTGATCGTCGTAGGCCTCCTACTCGGCATGGCGGGGATCGCCATCTTGATCGGTCCCTCCAAACTGGGTGGAGCCCCGGTCCATCTTGTCGGAGCCGCCGTGATTTGCCTTGCTTCGTTCTCCTGGGCGCTCGGCTCGATTTACTCGAAGGGGGCCGAGCAAGTCTCCTCGACCCTGCAGAACGTCGGCATGCAGATGCTACTGGGAGGCGCGATTCTCCTCTTGGGCGGCTTTGCCCTTGGCGAGCGGCTAGACCTAGCCAGCGTCTCGGCTCGCTCCGCCTGGGCGCTGATCTATCTCTCCATCATCGGCGGCATCGTCGCCTACTCAGCCTATGTTTGGCTGCTCAAGGTTTCCACACCGGCCAAAGTCTCCACCTATGCCTACGTCAATCCGGTGGTCGCCGTGCTCCTTGGCTGGGCTCTGGCCGGAGAGCAAATGGGGCCCCGCGTGCTTCTCGCTTCCGTGGCGGTGGTTTCAGCGGTCTTTCTGATCACCTCCAAGCAAGCGAAAAAGAAAAAAGAATAGGCCAGCCCGCCTTGGCATTTGCCCGCGAGTGTGAAACAGTGCACCAGCGCATCGAGGTTGCGGCTTGCCCAGCCACCGATCGCGCATCGCGGCAGACTCTTCGAATGCTTGCCGCGACAGTTCTACTCCGGGGCCCACGCGCCCCAGCGGCGGCCTCTCCGGCTCAGTCCTCCGTCTCACACATCCTAGCCGGAACGCCCGAGGAGTCCAGCTTCACCGCTGCGCCCCGCTTTCGCCCTAGTGCAAGGCGCCTGCGCACCGATGTTGGCCGCTCCCGAGAAAGACTGTGTAACTTCACCATGAGTTTTGCCTTTTCAGATCTCCATCCCACCCTGCGACGTGGCGTGGACGATCTTGGTTTCACCGACCCCACCCCGATTCAACGCGACGCCATCCCGCCCGCGCTCGCCGGCCAGGATCTGCTGGCTTGCGCGATGACCGGAAGCGGCAAGACCGCCGCCTTCCTCCTCCCCATCCTGGAACGACTGCGCACCGGCCAGCGCGGCACTACCCGCGCCCTCGTCCTCTCCCCCACCCGCGAACTGGCGGCCCAGATCGTCGACCACTTCCGGGCCCTGGCCCGGCACACGCCGTTCAAGGCAATGGCGGTCTACGGTGGAGTCCACATGCGCCCCCAGGTGAACGCCTTTCGCCAAGGCGTCGACCTGATCGTCGCCTGCCCCGGCAGGCTGTTGGACCACTTCCAGTACCCCCACGCCAAGCTGGCCGGTCTTGAGGTTCTCGTCCTCGACGAAGCCGACCGCATGCTCGACATGGGCTTCCTGCCTGATATCCGCCGAGTGCTGAAGCATCTACCACGGCTGGAGCAGCGGCTGATGTTCTCCGCCACCATGCCAGCGCCGATCGCCGAGCTCTCTCGCCAACTTCTTGAACAGCCGGTGCGACTCAACATCGAGCGCCGCCCAGCACCCGCCACCAAAGTAGCGCAGACCGTCTACACAGTGCCGCAAGAACTCAAGGCCACCCTCCTAGCCAAATTGTTGGAGGGCCCCGAGATCGGCAACGCTTTGGTTTTCACCCGCACCAAGCACCGCGCCGATCGGCTGGTCAAGTTCCTCACCAAGCAGAATCTCTCTTGCGATCGCATCCACGGCAACCGCAGCCAGGCCCAGCGCACCAAGGCCCTGGCCGGCTTCAAGAGCGGCAAGACCCGCGTCCTGGTCGCCACTGATATCGCCGCGCGCGGCATCGATGTCATTGACCTGACCCACGTCATCAACTTCGACGTCCCCGGCCAGCCGGAGGACTACATCCACCGCGTCGGCCGCACCGCCCGCGCTTCCGCATCGGGCGAAGCGTTCACCTTTGTCGCCCACAAAGAGGCTGCCGGCCTGCGGGCGATTGAGCGCGCGGTTGGCAGAAAGCTGGAGCGCCGATCGATCAAGGACTACAACCTGGCCTCTACCGGCGAAGCACTGGAGATTCCGCTCGCCGAGCGCATCGCCGCCATCCGGGCGCAGAGAACTGGGAAAAAGGTCGGCCCGAAAGCCACAAGCCAAGGCCAAGGCCAGGCCAAGAACAAAGCCAAGAACAAAGCCAGGGCCAAAGTCAGCGCAGGCAGTGGTCCCCGCTACCGCGGGAATGAGCACGAAGAGAGCTCGCGACCAGCCAAAGCGGCCGATGGGCGCCGCACCCGTAGTCGCGGAGGCGCCAGAGGCCCATCCCTGGTCGGGAGAAGGAGCGGTGGAAATACGAGCAACAACAACAAAAGCGGCACCGCGGCCAGCGGCCGTCCCG
>QIHU01000695.1 GCA_003231035.1 Acidobacteriota bacterium | reverse complement strand
TGCATCGTCGAAGCGATGAAGGTGATGAACGAGATTGAATCGGACGCCAACGGGGTTATTGTCGAGATTAGTCCCAACAATTCTCAACCGGTCGAGTACGGCGAACGCCTCTTCGTGATTAACACCAACTAGCCTGCCAGCTCGCCAGCTCTTCCTATCCCAAACCGATGTTCAAAAAGGTACTGATCGCTAACCGCGGCGAGATCGCATTGCGGGTGATCCAAGCGTGCCGGGAGTTGGGGATCAAGACGGTGGCGGTGCATAGCACCGCCGATCAAGAGAGTTTGCACGTGGTCAGTGCCGACGAAGCGGTGTGCATCGGTCCGGCCGCGTCGGCCGAGAGCTACCTCAACATTTCGAGTCTGGTCGCGGCGGCGGAGATCAGCGGGTCCGAGGCGGTGCATCCGGGCTACGGCTTCCTGGCCGAAAACGCCCACTTCGCCGAGATCCTGGGCGAGTGCAACATGACCTGGATTGGGCCACGTCCTGAAACCATCCGGCGGATGGGCGACAAGGCCGAAGCTCGCCGCACCGCCCAAGCAGCGGGAGTGCCGGTGCTACCGGGGAGCAAAGGGGCGTTGAGCGGTAGTGCCGAAGCGGCCCGGGTGGCCGCCGAGGTCGGCTATCCGGTGATCCTCAAAGCCTCCTCGGGCGGCGGCGGTCGTGGGATGCGGATCGCCCATCGCGCGGACGAAGTGGCAACGCAGTTCGCCACCGCCAGCGCGGAGGCGCTGTCCGCCTTCGGCGATGGTTCCATCTATCTCGAAAAGTACCTAGTCAAACCGCGCCACATCGAATTCCAGATCTTTGGCGATAGCACCGGCAAGGCGATTCATCTGGGCGAACGGGAGTGTTCGATCCAACGGCGCCATCAAAAGCTCCTCGAAGAATCGCCCTCGCCAGCGGTCAGCCCCGACTTGCGCCGGCGGATGGGCGAAGTGGCGGTGCGCTTGGCGGAGGAGGTCGGCTACCTCAATGCCGGCACTATCGAGTTCCTGCTCGACGGCGACGAAAACTTCTACTTCATGGAAATGAACACTCGCATCCAGGTGGAGCACCCGGTCACTGAGATGGTGACCGGTATCGACCTAGTGAGACTGCAAATGCAGGTGGCGGCGGGTGAACCGATCGATGTTCCCAGTAACTTGACTCCGCGCGGCCACGCCATCGAGTGTCGGATTAACGCTGAGGACCCAGAGACGTTTCGCCCGTGCCCAGGGCCGCTGGCCACCTTCCAGCCCCCTGGAGGCCCCGGTACGCGAGTCGATACGCATGGCTACGAGGGGTATGTGGTGCCGCCTTACTATGACTCGTTGATCGCCAAACTCGTCGTCCAAGACAACACTCGTGAGGAGGCGATCGCGCGCATGTCGCGTGCCCTCGACTTTTTCGTGGTCGAGGGCATCCAGACCTCCATTCCCTTGCATCAAAGGATCATGCGCCACCCGAAGTTCCGCTCGGGGCAGATCTCGACCCATTTCCTAGACGAGATGTTGGCCGGTGAGGTGGCGCCCCAGGCCCAGGAGGCGTAGGTGTCGGCGGTTAGCGCGCTCTATGCAATCGCCGATGTTGCCGGGTTGGGGCCGATCTTCGAAACCACCGGCAAGGTGAATCCAGTACCGGTTGTCGGCTTGGAAGGGCTGCGCGCGGCGCGGCGAGCGACCGGTAAGCCGTTGGTGGCCATCGGTGGAATCGGGCCCGAGAATCTCGGCGCGGTTTTGGCGGCGGGTGCGGACTCGGTCGCCGTCCTAGGGGCGGTCCGCCGAGGTGAGAGTCGTGCCGCGGTGGGACAAAATTGTCGCCGGCTGTTGGCGGCGGTAAGGGAGGCTGAATGAGTAGGAGAGAAGAGTTTGGCAGTCGCTGGGGGCTGATCCTCGCCACCTTGGGTATGGCGGTGGGGACCGGCAACATCTGGCGTTTTCCGAGGGTCGCCGCTTCCAATGGGGGCGGTAGTTTTTTGGTCGCCTGGGTGGTCTTTCTGTTGATCTGGTCGGTGCCGTTGATGATCGTCGAGTTCTCATTCGGCAAGCGCAGCCGACTGGGGACGGTCGGTTCGTTCACCTTCATGGCGGGCAAGTCCTACACCTGGATGGGCGGCTGGGCCGCTCTGTGCGCCGTGGCCATCGGTTTCTACTACTCGGTCGTCGCCGGCTGGTGTCTTCGTTTCCTTGCCGCGTCGGTCCGTGGCGACCTGACCGACAGTGGCTCGGCGCAGGCACTTTGGGAGTCCTACGCTGGGACTCCTTCGGCGCTCATCACGCACTTCCTGGCGCTCGGGATCAGCGCCGCCGTGGTCTGGTTTGGGGTGCGCGGCATTGAGCGGGTGGCCAAGGTGTTGATTCCGGCACTCTTTGTGTTGGTCTTGATCTTGGCCATTCGAGCACTGACCTTGCCGGGGGCCGAACGGGGGCTGGAGTTCCTCTTCAGTCCGAATTGGTCGGACCTGGGCAATGCCAAGATCTGGTTGGAGGCTCTGACTCAGAACGCGTGGGATACCGGCGCGGGTTGGGGGTTGATCGTGACCTACGCGATCTACATGCGGGCGCGCGAGGATGTTCCCTTGAACGCGGCGCTGATCGGCTTTGGCAACAACTCGATGTCGCTGCTAGCTGGGATCATGGTTCTATGCACTGTCTTTGCGATCAACCCCGGTGCGCAGAGCGAAATCGTCGGCGCGGGCAACGAGGGTCTGACCTTTATCTGGATGCCGCAACTCTTTGCCCAAATCCCGGCCGGCCAGTTGTTCATGTCATTCTTCTTCCTCGCCCTTTCGGTGGCCGCCATCACCAGCTTGATCGCCTTGCTCGAACTGGCGGCGCGAGTGTTGATCGATGCGGGGCTGAGTCGGCGTTCGGCACTTCTCTGGGTCAGCGGCGGTTGCTTGATCTTCGGTGCTCCCTCGGCGGTCAATATGTCGATCTTCAAGAACCAAGATTGGGTGTGGGGGGTGGGCTTGATGCTCTCGGGCCTCTTCTTCTCTTTCGGGGCGCGGAAGTTCGGCATCGAACGGATGCGGCGAGAGATCGTCAACGCGGATGGAGCCGACTTGCGCGTCGGTCGCTGGTGGAATTTCGTGATCGGGGTTGTGGTGCCGGTCGAGGCGGTCGTCTTGCTGATCTGGTGGCTCAAGCAGGCGCGCGATAGCGATCCCGAGAACTGGCTGAACCCACTGGCCACTTACAATGTGGGTACGGTTTTGGTGCAGTTCGCGATCGGTCTTGTGGCCCTACTGGCGATGAACCGGTGGTTGGGTCAGAAGTCGATATCCAGACGGGTGGGCGAAGGTGACACCGAGGGAGGTGGGGCATGAGTAGTACCGCGATTTGCGGCTTCATCTGGGGTGGGTTTCTTCTATTGTTGCTCCGCGCCTTGCGCAGTGAGAAATCGAAGGGTAAGTAGGGAGATTCGAAGCGGAGAACCGCTGCGTGCCGAGAAACGATGAAGCCCAAGCAAGCCGCCAGCCGAGCCCTGGAGATTCCGTGCGTTATCTGATCCTGTCCGATATGCACGGCAATGCCGATGCCTTCGGAGCCGTTCTCGATCGAACCGCCGACGAGGATTTTGATGTCACCCTAGTCCTCGGAGATCTGGTGGGCTATGGGGCGTCGCCCAACCGGATTGTCGAACAGGTGCAAGGGTTGCGAGGGAAGGTGTTGGTGGTTCGGGGCAATCACGACAAGGTGGTGGCTGGGATCGACAGCGGTGAATATTTCAATCAGGCTGCTCGCGCCGCCGCTGATTGGACGACCGCCGCACTGAGTACGGAGAATCTGAAGTACGTCTTGGAGTTGCCACAGGGGCCGGTCTCGGTGCACGCTGGCTTGGCCATTTGTCATGGCTCACCGCTCGATGAGGATGCCTATGTCTTCTCGGAGGTGGACGCCTTTGAGATCTTTAGGCGGCACAAGGTGCCGGTCACTTTTTTTGGCCACACTCATGTTCCTTCGATCTTCTCGATTCATGAGAATCGTATTCAGGTGCTGGCCTTGCGTAGCGATGGTTCGATGCGGCTCGATCCCGAGACGCGCTATTTGGTCAACCCTGGCTCGATCGGCCAACCGCGCGATCGCAATCCGCTTGCCGCGTATATGACGTATGACGAGGCGGAGCGGACGGTCCATTGGTTTCGCGTGGAGTATCCGATTGAGTTGGCGCAAGCTCGGATTGTGAAGGCGGGGTTGCCTTCGTTGTTGGCGGAGCGGTTGTCGCTGGGGATATAGGGCTTGGGCCGGTTTCGTCCGGGAGTCCCTCCGCCAAGGGACCGGCGGGAGCTTTTCGTTAGCTGGGGCCGGTTTCGTCCGGGAGTCCCCCCGCCAAGGGACCGGCGGGAGCTTTTCGTTAGCTGGAGGGCTGGCTCCCGCCTGCGCTCCGGCCGCTTCGGACGGCTCGAGTTGGTTGGATGTCGGCGAGGTCGCGTCCGGAGAGCTCCCTTGGCGGGGGGACTCCCGGACGAAACCTCTGTTGAGGTGTTTTTGGAGAGAGTGTCTTGCTCGTGGGGCTGGGGGCTCGTACGATGGGGGTATGAAACGTGTACCTCGACGATGGCTCGCCTGGACACTTGGGGTGGGCGTGGTGGTAGTGCAGTTGGTGGTGGTTTTTGAGGCTTTGGCGGCGCCGATTCGGTTGCGGGAGGTCTCGGCGGCTTGGGGGGTTGAGTTTCAGCATCATCATGGGGGTTCGGGGCAGTACTTCATGGTGGAGACGATGGTCGGCGGGGTGGTGGTTCTGGACTATGACGGGGATGGGGATCAGGATCTTTTCTTTGTCGACGGCGGTTCTTTGCCGGGGTACTCGGGGGAGCCGGCGCGGAGTCGGTTGTGGCGCAATGATGGGGTGGCTCGGTTTGTGGAAGTGACCGAGGGGGCGGGGGTGAGTTCTCCAGAGTATGGGTGTGGGGCGGTGGCTGGTGATGTCGATGGAGACGGGGATCTTGATCTCTACATCACCGCCTTTGGGCGCAATAGGCTGTTGGTCAATCAGGGGGATGGTCGCTTTGTGGATCGTTCGGCGGCGGCGGGGGTGGACGATGCGCGGTGGAGTATGCCAGCCAGTTTTGCCGACTACGATCGCGATGGCGATCTCGATCTCTACGTGGCCAACTATGTGGATGCCGGCCTCGACAACCATCGCGCCTGTGGTGACGCCGAGTTGGGGGTGGCCGACTATTGCAACCCGGAGTTGTTCAACCCGCTGAGGGATCGCTACTACCGCAACCGGGGTGACGGCACTTTTGAAGACGCGACAGGCGCGGCTGGGCTTACCGTGGCCGCGGCGGCGGGTTTGGGGGTGGTCAGTGGCGACTTCGACGACGACGGTTGGATCGATTTGTTCGTCGGTAACGATCTGGCGCCGAACTTCTTTTTCCGCAACCTGGGCGATGGCACCTTCGAGGACCTTTCGCTCCTTTCGGGGACCGCCTACAGCGATCGCGGTCAGCCGGAGGCGAGCATGGGCATTGATGCCGGCGACTACGACGGTGACGGAGATCTGGACCTGGTGGTGGCCAATTTCGATCTGGAGACCAACGCGCTCTATCGCAATACGGCACAAGGTATCTTTCTCGACGGCCGTTTTGCCGCTGGTTTGGCCCATTCGTCATTGCAGCAGCTCGGTTTCGGCATCCTCTTCGCCGATCTCAATCAGGACGGCTGGCTGGACCTTCTGGTCGCCAACGGCCACATCGCCGAGCACGCACAACGGCTGCGCCAGGGCAGCAGCTATGCACAGCCCAACCAGCTGTTCGAAAATCAGACCGATGGCCGGTTTCAGTTGGTGACCGACTCTGGCTTCGATGCGGGCGAACCGCGGGTCAGCCGGGGGTTGGCCAGCGGTGACCTGGATGGCGATGGCGATCTCGACATCGTGGTGGTGAACTCCAACCAGCGCGCTCGCCTCTTCGAGAACATCACGGCGCCCACCGGAAACTGGCTGCGGGTGAAGCTGCGCGCTACCCAGGGTGAACGGTACGCGGTGGGGGCGAGAGTCGAGCTAGTCTTTTCGGTGCAGGAGCCGGGGGCGCCCACCCGCCAAGTGCGGGAAGTTCGCGCCGGCTCCTCATACCTCTCGCAAAGCGAGCTGGCTGTGCACTTTGGTCTGGGGGCGGAAGGGAGGCGGCCGGGCCGATTGTGGGTCCGCTGGCCTTCGGGAAAGCGCCAGCGTGTCGAGGGGCTGCCGGCGGGGCGAACGGTGGTCTTAGTCGAAAATCCAGATCGGTTTTCCGCCTCAGTCGGGTCGGACCGCTGAGCGAAACTCCTCAATCCGATCTGGAAAGCGTTTCGCCGCTTCCTCGGCGAGTTGACGGGCTCTGGGGAGCTGGCCGAGCTGATCGAGCAAGCGAATCTCCGCCAGCCA
>QIHU01000093.1 GCA_003231035.1 Acidobacteriota bacterium | reverse complement strand
GAGCGCTTGCCGGCCTTGGAGCGGGTAGAGATTCATCCCAAGTTCGGCAAGGCTCACAACGAGTTGACCGCCTATCGGTATCAGGCCGTGCTCCGTTTCGCCGGCTCGGAGGAGGCGACTCCGACCGTCCCGCCGGCCGGCACGGTAGAGAGCACGATGGAGAACACGATGGAGAACACGATGGAGAACACGGTGGAGATCGATGGGCGCGACGAAGCGGTCGATCTCGCCTTCATTGGCCGCCAATTGGCGCGCAATCCCGACCTGGTGATCGCCACCGACCTGGCCAATGTTCGGGTCGCTTCGGGTGTCGGGGCGGTCGCCTTGCTGAGTCGAAGTGACGACGAGGTGGCCACCGTCGACGATCTGCGCGGGCGTCTGCTGGCTTCTCCCTCGACGGCCATCGATCCGGCCGACCTGGCGGCCCTAGCCGCCGAGAGAGGGTACGAGCTGGAGCTGGGCTGGGCCGCGCCCGGAGCCGATGGCCGCTTCGACGCCGTTCTGCGCCCGGCCAGCCGGGCGGGCGGCCCTCGGCTGGCCAGCTGGTTGCGGGAGCCGCGCCCCGCCACCGGCAATCCCGAGCTGGCGAGGTACTGCAGCCGGCCGTTGCAAGGTCGCTTCTTGCGCGGTGCGGTGCCCGCTTTGCGTGCCTACCTCGGTACCGAGTTGCCCGACTACATGGTGCCTTCGCTCTTCGTCTTGATGGAGGAGCTACCGCTGAACGAGGTCGGAAAGATCGACCGGCGGGCCCTACCCGATCCCCAGGGGAGTTATGATCCTCAGGGGGCCGACTACGTGGCTCCGCGTAGCGAGATCGAGGTTCAATTGGCCACCATCTGGCGCGAGGTGTTGGGTCTTGACAAGGTCGGTCTTCACGACGATTTTTTCGCTCTTGGGGGCCATTCGCTGCTCGCCACGCGGGTGGTCTCTCGCCTGCGCGGTCAGTTCGAAGTCGAGTTGCCCCTGCGGGTTCTTTTTGAGGCTCGGGATCTGGCCGGCCTGGCGAGCTACCTGGAGGCGCTGCTGTGGGCGCGAGAAATCCCGGCGGCGGCCGAAGCCGACGCGGCTGCCGCGGTGGGGGAAACGACGTCCGAGAGCGAGGCGGTGGAGGAGTGGGAGATATGAGTGTGGTCGACTTGATGGTGCAGCTGCGCCAGGGGCGGATCGAGATCTGGGCCGAGGGAGAGCGCTTGCGGCTGCGCGCTCCCGAGGGGGCGTTGACCCCGGCACTCAAGGCGGACTTGAGCGCCCACAAAGGGGAGCTTCTCGCCTTCTTGCGGCAAGCCGGCGAGGAGACGGGCGGTGACCTGGCGCCGATTGCGCCGGCGCCGCGCGAGGCCGACCTTCCCCTCTCTTTCGCCCAGCAACGGCTCTGGTTCTTGGCTCAGCTGGACCCGGACAGCCCCTTCTACAACGTCTTCACTTCGGTGCCGCTCGATGGCGCCGTCTCGGCGCGGGTGCTCGAAGAGGTCTTCAACGAGCTGGTGCGCCGCCACGAGTCGTTGCGCACCACCTTTCCGCTCGTCGAGGGCGGCCCGGTGCAGCTCGTTCACCCGGCCGAGGAGCGCCCGCTACCGGTGATCGATCTGCGCGGTTTGGACGAGGTGGCGGGACTGGCCGCCGCGCGGCGCATCGTGATCGGCGAGCACTACCGCCCGTTCGACTTGGCGGTGGGACCGCTGCTGCGCACCTGCCTGCTTCGGGTCACCGCGGAGCGCGCCTCCTTGCTGTTCAATACCCATCACATCATCTCCGACGGTTGGTCCACCGATGTTCTGCGCCGCGAGGTGACGGCCCTCTACGAGGCGTTTGCCGCGGGTAAACCTTCGCCGCTGGCCGAGCTGCCGATCCAGTACGCCGACTTCGCCATCTGGCAGCGCGACTGGCTGCAAGGAGAGATTCTCGAAAGGCAGATCGAGTACTGGCGCGAGCGGCTGGAAGGAGCGCCACCGGTCTTGAATCTACCCTTCGACCGGCCGCGCCCCGAGGTCGAGAGCTTCCGTGGGGACAAGGTCTACTTCCAGTTCGCCCCCGAGGTCTCCGCCCGCCTGCACCGGTTGGGACGGCGGGCTGGAACCACTCTCTTCATGACCCTGTTGGCGGCGTTCAGCGCCTTGCTGGCGCGCTACAGCGGCCAGAACGATGTCGTGGTCGGAACCGGCCTGGCCAATCGCACCCGGCGGGAGCTGGAAGACCTAGTAGGTTTCTTCGTCAATACTCTGGCGCTGCGCACCAAGCTGACCGCGGCGGCGAGCTTTCGTGAGCTGCTGGCCGAGGTCCGCCGAGGGACTCTCGATGGCTATGCCCACCAGGATGTGCCGTTCGACATGCTGGTCGACGAGTTCAAGATCGAGCGCAACTTGAGCTACAACCCGTTGTGCCAGGTACTGATGGTGGTGCTCAACTTCGAGTCGCGCCAGGAGGCGCCCGCCGGTCCTTCGGCGCTGCAGCAGCAGGCCTTTGGCGGCGGCAAGGGAGGTACCGGTACCGGTACCTCCAAGTTCGACCTCACCTACTACTTCGTGGAGTCGGACGACCGGGTGGCCTGCATGATGGAGTACAGCTCCGACCTTTTTGACCGCTCCACCGCCCAGCGCATGGGCGTTCACTTCCAACGGTTAGTGGCGGCGGTGACGGCCGAGCCGGAGCGCTCGGTGTTTTCGGTGATTCTGCTGGAGGCCAGCGAGTTGCAGCAGGTCGTCGGCGAGTGGGGAAGGAACGAGCGCCCCTATCCGCGCCAGGCGACCATCCCGTCGCTCTTCGCCGAGGTGGTGCGACGGCGGCCGCGGGCCACGGCGCTGACCTTCGAGGGAGCGAGCCTCACTTACGGCGAGCTGAATCGCGCCAGTAACCGGCTGGCCCGGCAACTGATCGAGAGGGGAGCGGGACCCGAGACCCGGGTCGCCGTAACCTTGGAACGGTCCGCGCAGCTGGTGGTGGCGATCCTCGCAATTCTCAAGGCGGGAGCCGCCTACGTACCGCTCGACCTTTCCTACCCGCGAAGCCGGCTTTCCTCGATGATCGCGCAGACCGCTCCGGTCCTCCTTCTGGCGGCGCTCGGCCAGGAGGAGCGGCTGCCGGAGAATTCTCCGCCGGTGCTGACACTCGACCACGATCCGGCGCCGCCGGGGGAGGAGGGCGACGCCGATCCCGACGATGCCGATCCCGAGTTGGAGATCGGCGCGGACAATCTGGCCTACATCGTCTTCACCTCGGGATCGACCGGACAACCCAAAGGGGTGGCCGCCTGCCATCGCGGCGTCGTGCGGCTGGTCCGCAACACGGACTACACCGATTTCGGCGAGGACGAGGTCTACTCGATGCTGGCTCCTCCCTCCTTCGATGCGTCGACTTTCGAGCTCTGGGCCCCCTTGCTCAACGGCGGCCGGATGGCGATCTTCCCGGCCCATAGCCCCTCGCTGGAGGAGCTGGGAGAGTTT
>QIHU01000490.1 GCA_003231035.1 Acidobacteriota bacterium | reverse complement strand
CAAGCCGAGAAGGATCACCCCTACGCCGACCAAGAGGCGGCCTTGGAGAATGCGGGACGTCTTCTCTTCAGAGGGTTGGGGGGACTCCGATGTGGGAATTTCTTCGATCGGAGGTATTGCGAGACTGGGAGTCGAGTGGCCGCCGGTGGGGTCCTCGGCGGGATCGTTCGGAAGATCGGTGGGGATCGGTTTGTCGGTCATCGTAGTCTCCTTGTGAGCCCGTTTTGTGGGGTCTGGTGGAGAGTACGGGGTAGGTTGTCGGTTTTCTTGGGAAAACCGGCGAGTGGTGGTTGAGAACCGATGAACGGTGGTGGTTAGCCGTGGTTCTTGTGCGCCTCCACGAGCTGCTCTACGACGCCGGGGTCGGCGAGGGTGGAGATGTCGCCTAGTTCTTGGTATTGGCCGGCGGCGATTTGGCGGAGGATTCTTCGCATGATCTTGCCGGAGCGGGTCTTGGGGAGGCCGGGGGCGATTTGGACGTTGTCGGGGCAGGCTATGGGGCCGATGGCTTTGCGGACTTGGCCCTTGAGAAGGGTGGCGAGTTCGCTGGGGTCGGTGTGTTCGAAGTCGGGATTGATGAGGACGTAGGCGTAGATGCCAGTGCCTTTGATCTCGTGGGGGTAGCCGACCACGGCGGCTTCGGCGACCGCTGGGTGGGCGACTAGAGCGCTTTCGACTTCGGCGGTGCCCAGGCGGTGGCCGGAGACGTTGATGACATCGTCGACACGGCCGGTGATCCAGTAGTAGCCGTCCTTGTCGCGGTGGCAGCCGTCGCCGGTGAAGTAGAGGCCGGGGAAGCGGCTGAAGTAGGTTTCGGCGAAGCGGGCGTGGTCGCCGTAGATGGTTCTCGCTTGACCGGGCCAGGCGTGGCGCAGGCAGAGGTTGCCGCGCACGTCGTTGCCTTCGAGCTCGTGGCCTTCGTCGTCGACCAGCAGGGGTTCGACTCCGGGTAGCGGGAGGGTGGCGGAGCCGGGCTTGGCAGGGGTGGCTCCAGGCAACGGAGAGATCATGATGCCGCCGGTTTCCGTCTGCCACCAGGTGTCGACCACCGCGCAGCGGCCGTTGCCGACCTTGTCGTGGTACCAGGTCCAGACTTCAGGATTGATCGGCTCGCCGACGGTGCCGAGGATTCTCAGGCTCTTGCGGCTGTGCCGTTCCACCGGCTCGTCGCCGTGCCGGGCGATGGCGCGGATCGCGGTGGGGGCAGTGTAAAAAATAGTCACTCCGAGGTCGTCGACCACCTGCCAATAGCGGCTGGCGTCGGGGTAGAGCGGGGTCGATTCGAACATCACCGTGGTGGCGCCGTTGGCCAGGGGGCCGTAGACGATGTAACTGTGGCCGGTGATCCAGCCGATGTCGGCGGCACAGAAGTAGATGTCGTCCTCGTGCAGATCAAAGACGGCGCGGTGGGTGTAGGAGGCATAGACCATGTAGCCGCCGGTGGTGTGCACCAACCCCTTGGGCTTGCCGGTCGATCCCGAGGTGTAGAGGATGAAGAGGGGATCCTCGGCGTCCATCGGCTCCACCGGAGCGCTACCGCGCTGGCGGGCGAGCTCGTCTTCCAGCCACAGGTCGCGGCCCTCGCGCATGGGTACCGTGGTCTCGGTGCGCCGGGCGACGAGCACCGTTTCGATAACCGAGAGCCCTTCGACGGCCTCGTCGCTGGTCGCCTTGAGCGGGATGGTACGGCCGCCGCGCAGCCCCTCGTTGGCGGTGATCACCATCTTGCAGCCGGCGTCGAGGATACGGTCGCGCAAGCTATCGGCCGAGAAACCAGCAAACACGATCGAGTGGACAGCACCGATGCGCGCGCAGGCGAGCATGGCGTAGGCGAGCTGCGGAATCATCGGCAAATAGATGCAGACCCGGTCACCCCGACGCACTCCGTGGGCGGTCAACACATTGGCGAAACGGCAGACCTCGCGTTTGAGTTCGCGGTAGCTGATGCGGGTGTACTCGCCCGCCTCGTCGGCTGCCCAGATGATCGCCGTCTTGTCGCCACGCTCCGCCAAGTGACGGTCGACACAGTTGTAGCAGGCGTTGAGACGACCACCGTTGAACCAGGAGAAATCAACATCGTCGTAGTCGCGGTCGAAAGTCTGATCCGGTGAGCGAAACCAATCGAGCTTCTCCGCCTGCCGGCCCCAAAACGCCGCCGGATCCTCCACCGACTCCCGGTACAGACGTTGATACTCCTCCATCGAACCGACGTGGGCCCGCTCGGCGATTTCCGGCTTGACGGCAATCATGCGCACTCTCCTGCTTGGCGGTGAAGGGACCGGGAGATTATACGGGCCCGTCCGTCTAGAACGTAGCCTGGCGAGCCCCGCCGTCGACGACGGATGGAGAAGCTGCCCAACTCAGTTCAGAAGAACCATTCCTCGACGATCGGCCGGATCACGTGGACAATGATGTCGATCACGAAGTGGGAGAGGATCGCCGCTTCGAGCCCTCGCCGCCAATACAGCCATCCGAAGACGAGCCCCACCGGCAGAATGAGCAGCACGGTTCGCACGGCGGCGAGGGTCGGCACCGGGTCGACGAATAGAGCTAGGCCATCGATGTGGTACCAGCCGAAGAAGAGCGCCGTAGCTAGGTTGGCGACCCATAGCGCGATCGTGCGCCCGCGCCCTTCGCCGCGCACCCGGAAGAGCTTCATCCCCAGCCAGCCGATCAGCGAGAGGAGAAAGAGGCGGTCTAAAATTTCCTCGCCAAACGGGGCCCAGAAACTCGCCAAACCGCTGCGCCACCACGCCACATCGATGCGCGCGTGGATGTTCCGGCGCCGGAACATCCACCCCGAGGCCATGGCGGAACAAGGCGTCGATGGCAAAAGCGAGGAGCGCCGTAACCGTCGCCCAGAATAGGGCCGGGCGGACGATCGAAGAGACCGGTTCGGCCGGCTGCGGTGCTCCATCGAAACGACTCTCCAGATAGGGAGCACCCAGGCCCAATCGCCGGGCAACCAACATTCCAAGGCTGGCGGCAATCCCCAGCATGACCAAGTTGCGCGCCATCATCATCAGCAAAACAGGTCCGATCGAACCCGGCAACCCCTGCGCCGGATTGGGCGCCTACGGGATCAAGCCGTCGAGGCCGGCGTGCCGCGGCAACCCCTGCGCCGGATTGGGCGCACTTGCCTGAAGGCCCAAAAAATACGGAACCACCAAAGGCCCCGTCAGCGTGCCGGCCAGAATGAGAATGCAGACGGTTTTCCACGGATAGGGTTGAGCCTGAACGCGTGAGGAACTCTCCATGAGGACTCCTTGCCGATGCCAAAGGGTCGCGGTCTATTTCGAGATGGTCCCTAGTCTCTACGCACGCACAGGAGTGAAGCTCATCTTCGACCCTACTGTTGGCACCGCTCGGAAACTGACCCAGTCCACCGTTTAGAAACTGACCCACCTCGGCCGTGTTTCGAGTGTAGTCGAGAGTGATCCTCGT
>QIHU01000075.1 GCA_003231035.1 Acidobacteriota bacterium | reverse complement strand
TGCGTCGCTGGTGCTGTTCTTCGACCCCAAGAGTTCTGTGCTCCCCTCTAGGCCGCGAGGAACCCGGGAGGGAGGACAGGGCCGATGGCTGGCGAGAGCGGAGCGAACGCGAATTGAGTGTTGATCTCCATGTTTGTTTTGTTGTAGGGTACTGAAGTGCGAGTGTGTCGGACTTGTGAATATTGGTTAGTAGATTCAGGGGGTACAGATGAGGTATCGGATTGGCATTTTCTTGGCGACTTCGACTTTGTTGGTTCTGTTCGCGGGACTCGCTGCTAATGCGGATTGGGCCACTGGCTGGGGCTGTTTTGACTGTCGCCCTCACGATTTCGGTTTGGCATCCGACGACAAATGTTGGCAAGTTGGGGACAAGCAGCATGGCTTGGGTATCCAGTGTGAAAACCCGTACTTTTTCGGTGCGCACATCTGCAACGTTAGCGGAGGACCTTGTTACAACACGATCGCCACACCTGGGGGCAGTACTGGAGGAGGCGGAGGGTCGGGGGGTGGTTTTGGTGGGGGTACACCTGGTTGCACCGTATCCGGTTGGGGGCTCAGTTGCCCGCTGACTTGCAATAGCTGCTATACCCCTCCGCTGACCTAGATGAACCAGGCTCGCATCTGGTGTCGATGGGGAGTTGAATCAGCTGGATTTTGGGTCACCCTCCTTCTAACCCTTGCGTCGAGTCTGCCAGCCGAGGCGGCTTTGCAGCCCGTTGAGCCTTTGGTGCCAGTACGGATTGAATTGAGGCTAGGAGAGAAGTTGTTTCCGGCGAAGGCTGGTACCGTGACCCTTGTTCCGGTTGCGAAGCACCACGAGCCGAAGACTGTCGAGTTCGACGGTCGTTCGCTGCTGGAAGTGAAACTTCCTGCGGGCTCTAAGTGGAGGATCACTGCTTCGCTGCCGGGGTTGTGGACTCCGATCAACGAACTGGAGGTGGGGCCTGTCGGCTCTGGACTTCTCCAGCGCCTCTTCCTGTGGCCGGCCAGTACCCTTGCCGGGCAGCTACGAATCCCAAAAGGCAAGATCATGCCGGAGGACTTGGCGTTGCGGCTTGATCTGGCGCTGCACCGATCGACCATCAGCCGCACCTTGGAGGTCCAGTGCCCGGTGGACGAGGAGGGGAAGTTCTCCTGCCCGCTGCCGGCGGCGCGGATGGACTTGCGGCTGAGCAGCGCCGGTTTCGTGCCGCGCTACTGGTGGCAAATGCGAACCGTGGGCGAGCGGGCGACCGATTTGGGCGTCGTCGAGCTGCGCCCGGGGGCCTCGGTCGCCGGTTGGGTCGAGGTCGCCGGTGGGCCGCTCTCCGCGCGCTGCGTGGCCAAGCTGCGCCCGCCGGCCACCTCGGGTGGCGATCCCACGGTGACTTTGCGCATCGCCAAGACGGAGCATGAAACGAAGGTCGGCAAGGACGGCTTCTTCCAGTTCGATGGGGTCGACGAGGGGATCTATCAACTCGAAGTGGTGCAACCCGGATTCGCGCCGGCCCGGATCGCCTCCATCGAGGTCTGGCCGGAATCCGAAACCCGCCTCGCCGACCCTCTGGTGCTCCACCGGCCGCTAGAGGTCGAGTTGCGGATCGCTCCGCCCGTCGATTGGATGGGCAAGCCCTGGAAGGTCCACCTGGCGCCCGCCTTCGACTTCGACCAGAGTTTCGATCTCGACCGGGGCTTCGTCGGGCCGGCCGACGACCTCGGGCGCGTCACCATCCCCGATCAAACCCCAGGCCGGTTCATGGTCAAGATTGTCGATTCGGCGGGCAACGCCTTGTATCACGACCTCAGCCTCTTCATCGATGGGCCGCACAATAGCCAGCGGGAGATCCGCCTCGACCTCGTGGAGTTGGAAGGAATTGTCAGCTACCGTGACGAACCGGTGGCGGCGACGCTGTGGTTCGGAGGTCGCCATGGCTCTCCGCGCGTCTTCTTCCAGTCCAATTCCGACGGTCGGTTCGAAGGGGTCTTGCCGCGAGGAGGCATGTGGATTGTCGATATTGAGGGGGCGGAACCGCAACTGAGCACGCATGCCAAGGTGGAGGTCAAACCGTCGCGCCGGGGCGAGGCGTTTGTGGAGTTGGAGCTGCCCGATGCGGAGGTCTTTGGTCGCGTGGTGAACGTTGAGGGTCTGCCTGTAGCCGGAGCACGGGTTACCCTCTCCTCGCCGGTCGGCACCATGGAGCCGGTCGAGACCGATGAGGACGGTCGATTTGAGATCCTTGCGGTTCCTCCAGGGCGAGTTCAACTGGCGGCAAGCAAGTTCTCCTCGCCCCAGGGGGAGGAGACCAGCGGTAAGCGGCAGTTGGAGGTCGCCACAGAGCGCAGCCACGGCCCCGTCGATCTGGTGCTCAGGCCAACCAAGGTTTTCGCCAGCCGGATCGTCTCGCAACGCGGCCCGGTTCCGGGAGCTGTGGTCAGTTGGTTTTGCCATCAACCGTCGCTGCCTTTCGGTGGGAGAGGGCGCAGCGACTTCGATGGCCGGTTTAGCGGTCCGATCAACGCGCGCTGTAAATCGGTGCGGGCGACGGTCCGGCCGCCGGGCCACGCGTTGACGGTCCTGGTCGTGCCGGCGAGCGAGCTCCCAGCGGCGATCACCGTTCCGACCGTCGGCGGAACTCTACGGCTCGACGTTCCCTACACGGCGGCCGAAATGCGCGATGGAAACATCGCGTTGATAGTTCACCAGAACGGCCTCCCGATCCCCTTTTTCACGCTTTACCAATGGGCGTTGGGGCGCGGAAGTCGATTCGTGACCAAACTCGAATCTGGAGCGCGGCTAGAGGTTCCGCAACTGGCGGCGGGGCAATACCGGGTCTGTCTGGCCACCCGGCGGCTCGCCGAGCCCTCCCCGGACTCTAGCGACCACTGTGCCGCCGGCTACCTGACGGCGGGGGCGACGTTGAGCCTACGGTTGCCCAAGCTCTAGCTCGCAAGATCACGGTCGGTCAGCAAGGCCAAGAACGCGGCGACTCCCCTCGTCGGGGGGCAGGGACAAGAACGACGCTTCTTGTTCCTTCGGGGGCTGCGCGACAGCCCCCAAATATCAAAGGGCGGGCGGGCGGCGATCCCTCGTTGGGGAGAAGGGACAAGAACGACGCTTCTTGTTCCTGCGGGGGCTGCGCGACAGCCCCCAACTATCAAAGGGCGGGTGGGCGGCGGCGCCGCCAGAAGAAGATCAACAGAGCGCAGAGCACTAGGGCGTTGAGCCCTTTGAATGCGGCGGCGCCGTAACGACCGAAGAGCAGATCGCCGGTGCCGAAGAGGGTGATGTAGACCAGACCGGTACTGGCGGCCATCGCTCCGAGGGCGTCGCCGATTCCCCATTTTCTCCCTTCGGGTTCCAGGGGGTCGCCTTCGTGGAGGGAGCGCCTCACCAGCGACTTCCAGCCGGGGCCGCCCGGTTGGGTCAAGCGATAGAAGTGGCGCAGGGTCGCCTCGTCCGTGGGGCGGCT
>QIHU01000380.1 GCA_003231035.1 Acidobacteriota bacterium | reverse complement strand
CTGATTTGTTGGGGGTGGTTGTCGTTGTTGTTGATCCAGGTGGTCATGTAGGACTCGATGACGGTGTTGCGCAGGAAGCGCGGGATGCGCGTGTAGCAGCTTCCGTCGGGCGAGAGTTCGTTGTTGTCACAGTTGCGGGTATTGGCGGCGAGCGTCGTGGTTGTCGATGGGCCGGAGGCCGGCCGCCGGCCGTTCATCGGCCACTGCGTGTTGACCAGGATCAAATTGGCTAGGGGTGATCCCGCTTCGCTCATGGCGTGCTGGAAGGGCGCGTTGAGCCCTGAGCCGCCGACCTTGTCGAGGCGGATCATCTGGTTGTTGTAGCCCCTGTCGAAACCGAGCTTGCCGGGGATCCGGTTGATCTCCAGGTTCGGGCAGCAGGGGTCGGCGCCGGCCGGCCGGCCTTCGAGGAAAGGCTGTCTGAAACAGGTGTCCGGTTGCGGCGGGCAGCTTCCATCGAAGAAGAGGAAGTCGCCGGGAACCGTCGGCGACCAGGGTGGCCGTCGGCACGTTGTTCTGGTGTTCGAAGGTCGCCCACACCCACTGCGGCGCCCAGAAGGTCTTGGCGGTGATGTGCAGGCCGACCAGGCCGACGGTCATCGGCTTGCAGGTGGGACCCACGGCGTCGTAGATCCAGACCTTGCGGGTGTAGTAGTCGCTCTCGATATCTTGCTGCTCGCAGCTAGATTCGAGGCACAGTTGCTTCCAGGCGGGTTTGGTTTCGATCGATCCCTCGGGCAGGAACGACTCGGGGCCGCTCGCCGGCCCGACGGGGGTCAGGTTGGCGGTGGCCGCCTTGCCGTCAGCCAGGAAGTAGTCGAACTCGGTCTGGTTGAACAGCACCTGATAGTGCACCAGGTGGCCGTTGCGGTCGGTGAGCGTGCCGAAAGTGCCGGCGAAGGCCTGGCCGGTTTCGTTCACCAGGTCGGCGAAGTTGGACTGACTCTTACTGTTCATCGAGATCACCGGCTCGCCCGGTGCGACTTTTGAACAAACCGACGGGAGGCGGCGCGGGTTCCGCCAGATTTCCTCGCTCGGCACCCAGTCGGCGTCCAGGGGTTGGAAGACCTCGTAGGTCTGGGCATAGGTTTCCCAGGTGCGATTCCCTTTGGGCTGGCCGAAGGGTGCCGAGGATTCGGGCACCCCCCGTTGGTCGGAAGCCGGCCAGTTGAGCGAGACGAAGGTGCGCCAGGCGAAGCAATCGAAGAGCCGTTGCCGTTGGGCGGGGTCGGTGATCTTCGCTGGATCGAGCGCCACGTCCGAAGGAAGCTGGGAGCTGAGCGCGATCGGTTCTTGGCAGAACGGATCGTTCGCCGCGAGGGTGGGCGGCGGGGCTGGCTCGGCCGTGGGCACCCGATCGAAAGCGATGGTTCGTGCCCGGCGCAGCAGCCCGCGCAGGTAGTCGGCCTTGAAGGCGGGTGTATGGCAGTTGATGCAAAAGGATCCGGCGCTCTCGGCGATGAAGGAATCGAGGGCTTTGGCCTTACCCAGGCCATAGAAGGCCCACAGCCAATCACCGCCCAGGCAATCCACGGTGTTGTACTGGACGCCTGATTGGCAGAATCCCGTCTCCGCCGGCTTGTACGAGACGGTCAGCACCCCAGGGTCGGCGGCCTGTTGGACCGTCGTCGCTTGCGGGTCGTTGGCGAAGTTGATCTTGACGATCACCGAGCCGGCCGGAAACTCGGTGGGAGGTACCACCGGTGTGCCGCCCACCGGCACCGTCTCGACCTCGTTCAAGTAGCTTTCGATGTGTTGGGCGGCGACCGGGTTGACATAGACGGTCACCCAGCGGCCGTGGACCGCCAGGCCGAGCCGCTTGTTGAGGAACTCTTTGGGGTTGTTGGCCGGGCCGGGGAAGAGTGGCCAACTCTCGTAGAAAGGCTGGGGAGGTAGTTGGCCGACGGGCTGGGTGCCGTCAGGATTACCGGTGGTGATGTACTGGAAGAGCCGCGCCCGGTCCATCCCCAACGGAGCGGCCTCGGCGACCGTTGGGATCGGGGCTGGAACCGCATCGGGCGTCGTTTCGGGTGCGGCGGGACAGCCCACGAACCAAAGGGTGAGCGCGAGGGTGGAAGCGAATCGCAAAGGGCGAGGGCAATACCGCATGGGAGGACCTCCTAAGTCACCGGCTGAGCCGAATCGTCGTACCTTCAACCTATCAGGTGTCATGGTGGCCCATTCCGTTTCATGTGGCCGGGCGACGACTCTTGGCTGAACTAGAGTTACGCTCTGTGGATTCAGGCGGTCAGCAGAGGTCGCACGACGAAGCCGGCCGTCGAAGGTGAAGGCCTCGAGGAGCTGGCGCTGGCGCATGAGGGCGAAGGAGGTGCAGTCGGTGAAGGAGAGGAGCTGCTCTTCGTAGGTAACGAAGGTTTCCCAGCCGGCGGCGCGCGGATCTTCTCCGATTTCCGCCACTTCGATCAGTCGGCTGGCGCCGAGGAGGTCGTGGAGAGCCTTGGCCATGCGTAGACCTCGGCGGCGACGGCGCAGCAGGGTGTAGGCCTCATCGAGGACGTAGTGGCTGGTCAGGAAGGCTCGCCGGGATTGTAGACAGGTGCGCCAGAAGTCTTGCGCCGCGCGATGGCGCGCGCGCCATCGCGCGACGACGACACTGTCAAAACAGCGGCTTATCGCCAGAATGCAGCCCTCTCAGGTCGCCGCCCACACCAGACACGCAATTTTGCAGCTGGACTCCAGATTGAAGGTTTCTGCGCTGCTGATCTACATCGCTTCCTCCTTCACCAGGCTTACCTGGCGCACAGTGACTCGCACGAAGTGAAGCCAACACGAAGTAAGCCAAGGCTTGTCCTGGAAAAACTCCTCGTGCGCGGCGAGTCTTCACCAGTACTTGCGGGCACAGGGTGAGCCGCAGAAAGGGTATTGATGGAGTTCCTCGCCTCCACCCACAACCTCTCGAAGAGTAAGGGGGGCATTTCTCTCTCCGATCGACTCCTAGTCAAGGTGGGTCTGCCCCTCCTCAGAGCCCTCATGCCAATGGAGATTCAAACCGTAGGAGGAACCTCATGAATCCAGTGTTCACCCCCCGAAAAGCGATTATGACCCTGCTGATGGCCCTCGGCTGCATCGCCGTCTTCACCACCTCAGCCCGGGCAGTCCCCGCCCAGCCGAGCGAGATCGGCGTATTGATCGAGCAACTCCCCCATGTCACTTCGGTGATGGTCTCTAGCCGATTCGCGGAAGAGGGCATCCAGCCCTCCATCGGTCAGGTCTGGTACGACGGCACCGACTACATCGTCGACATCGACTTTCAGAGCACTGGAGGACCGCGCGGCGACGAGGGATGGGTGGTTTGGACCACCCTCGGCATTCCTGAGGTCGGCCAGCACACCCTTTCGGTCCGCCACGCGAGCCTTGGAACGCTGCTCGTCTCGCAGAGCTTCGAGACACTAGAAGTGGGCCCGCTCGCCGAAAAGCTCGGCGTAGAGTTGTCCTTCTTCCAGATGCTCGGTAGCTACGACTTCGACGCGCTCGGCCCAGAAATCTACCCTTCGGTACGCTCGGTAGTCCCAGGACCCTCGAAGTTCATCGCGCAAGCCAAAGCAGCGACTCCGACCATCGGCGGCATCTCGATCACTCCAGGAGGGGTCGGTATTCAGCCGATCTCGCCAGACTTGCTCGCACAAGATTGCCCGGACTATCCGCTGCGCTGGCGTTTCGAGTTTAAGAACGTCGGCAACGTGGATCTTGCGAGCGTCACCATGGATCTCTCTCCCCCAAGTGCTTTGCAGTTGTCGCAAACCAGTTTCATCACCTCGCTCGTGCAAGCCGGTGGCAGTGTCAACTTCGAAACCGATGTCAAAGCGATCGGCGGAGCTCCCAGTCTCAAGAACGTCACCTACGACCTATCCTGGTCTGATGTCAATGGCAACTCCGACTCGCTGAGCGGTGAGCTTCCAGTATCGATCGCACGCTGTTCCAGCTACGCCAAATCGGGCCAGGACAGATCCACCGCATCCGGCTCTCAGCCCTTGGCGATTCGGCCGGGCAACAGCAGTTACAGCTGGAATTTCGAAAACTGGGATTGGGCAGGTTCCGTCGGCGAGTTCCTCCCCACGGAGGACCAGTACACCTTCGGCAACCTGAACATTCCGCCCGAGGAGCTGCAAGGGAATGTCGGAGTCCCCACGGTGATCATTCAGAGTGCCGGTGGGGCGGTCATCGGTGCCGTTGGCAAGGCAACGTTTGACCTGGTCTCGGAAGGAGAGACCTCGGTACGAGGCGTACTGGCCGGAGCCGCCGCTGGCGCCATCGTTGCCGACATCGGACCGGCCATCAAGGTCGGCAAGGCGCTCGTCAAGGGCATCAAGGCGGTCGGTGGCTTCTTCAAGAAGCTGTTCAGCGGCCCCGAGACTCTCAAGTTCGGCCAAACCGTCGTGTTCGAGGATCTCTTCTACATCGACGGCCAAATCGACGCCACCCTGCTCGACGGCACGACGGAGAGCTATCGCTTCATCGGCCGAGGCGACCCGATTCCGGGCAGCCCGTTCGGCAGCACCGTCACTCTAGTGTCCAAGCTCGCGGTGCCTCATTTCGCCAGCTGCTCTTCAGGACCCAACCTGCTACTGGACGATCCAGAGATGGACGCGGCCGCGCGCATCTGGGCTCGCGGGGAAACCACCGGCGGATGTGGCGTACCCAAAGACGCCGCCCTCTTCGACTCCATCACCGCCTGGGCCACCAACAGCCGAACCACCGCGGTGGCGGCCCAGCGGCGCCCGAGCCTCGATTCGGTCGACCTGCGCGGCAGCGCTTTCGGGTCCGAGGCGCTGGCGGCCTCTCCCGGAGGCACCTTCGAGGTGCGGCTGCGGGTCAAGGCTGACGTACCGGTCCAGGGATTGCTAGCCGCACTCGAGATCCCCGAGGGTTGGAAGGAGCGCCCACTCGATCGCGCCGGAGCCTTCTACCAGCGCCGTGGCAGCAAGCTGCTGTGGCTCCAGTTCTCCGAGGAAGGCGTTGAGGTGACCTACAAAATCGGTGTCGCCGACGAGGCACAGCCGGGAACGTACACCCTCGGTGGCCGACTCACGACCGCCTCTGGCGAGAGCTTCGAGATCGCGCCGGTCGAAGTTGAAGTCGCCGGTCGACGACCCTACGTGCCCTCTCGAAAACTGCCAGGAGTTGTAGCTCCCAGCAGCCTGTAAAATCATACCGAGGCGCCGGTGGCAACACTGGCGCCTCACCCCTGGCATCGCGAGATAGCGGTCAAGAAGTGGGGCGGAAGGGGAGTCAGCGGGACTGCCGGGAAGGGGCGAAGACGACCGAAGCAGACCAGGAATTGGTTACACCCAGATGTCTGGCTTTGATCCCTTCGGCCGCCCCTCCCTGATCGTCGCCCCGGAAGGCAAGCGGACCACGATCACTGACGTGCCCCCAAAGTTGGTACTACTGAAAATGAGAAAAGTTCTCAGCGAGGAAGAGATCTCCCTGCAACAAGGGTAGGTGGAGGCGGCGAACACGCCAGCGCGGCAGCCACCCAATCCTCAGCGCCAGTCGGAAATGTAGCCGGCCGGGTCGACCACTTCCCCCAGACCCCCAACTCCCCCCGGTCGCCGGTCTGACGGGGCATGGAAGGCTGCTGCGGACGTCACCCTCCCACACCCTTTGGAAAACGCTACGCGTTTTCCAAAGCCCGACGGCCCCGACGACGGATTCCCTGACTAGAAGATGAAACGAGGATCACTCTCGACTACACTCGAAACACGGCCGAGGTGGGTCAG
>QIHU01000159.1 GCA_003231035.1 Acidobacteriota bacterium | reverse complement strand
CGCCAACTGCCGTTTGGCCAACACCTTGTCCATCGCCAGCGCGCTGGCGGTGACCCCCGCGCCGACGTAGGGCAGGCCCAGAATCTCAAAGAATCCTTGCAGCGAGCCGTCTTCTCCCCAGGTGCCATGGACGATGGGAAACAGCACTTCCACCTCGGCCTCGGACCAGCCTCCTAGGGCGCGAGGCAGGGCAACCCCCGTCGGCGCGATGGCATCGAGCCCACCGGCCAGGGCCGTGCGCGAGGTTTCTCGGTCGGCCCAACTGCCGTCTCGCCCTAGCCCCAGGGGTACCACTTGGTGGCCGGCCTCTTCCAGCCCGCTTGCCACCGTTCGGGCGGAGAGGATCGAGACGCGGTGTTCAACGCTACGCCCGCCGAAGACCAGGCCGCTACCGGCGGACGCCATCCCTAGCCGCCTCCCAGATCGACAACCTTGAGCCAGCGCACTTCATCCAGCCTTTCGAGGCTGTCCAGGACCTCTTGCGACGGATGGTGATCGAGACGCAGCACGGCCAGTGCGTCGGTTTCGTCGGGCCGCCGTGCCAGATGGATTTCGGCGATGTTGATCTCGGCCTCGCCGAGCAATGTCCCCACCTTGCCGACCACCCCAGGCACGTCTCGGTTGCGCACCACCAGAAGGCAGTTCTTGAGCCGGGATTCGAGCGAGAAGCCGTCGATCGAAACCACCCTGGGATCGTCGCCGAAGAGGGTGCCCGCCAGTTCGATCTGCCCGGCTGAGCCGGAGAGCTTCAGTCGGATCAACTGCGGATAGTTGTCGCAAGTGCTCCGGGCCGACTGCTGCACCTGCACGCCGCGCTCCTCGGCGACCTGTTGCGCATTGACGTAGTTGACTCCGACGCCAAGGAAGGCCGAGAGCGCCCCTTTGAGGGCGGCGACGCGGACCGCCGGTTGTAGTCCCTCGGAAATTCCTTCCATCTCGACACTGAGTTTTTGCAGGCGCCCCCCTTGCAGCGAACTACCGAGCCGGCTGAGGCGCTCGGCCAGGAGCATCAACGTCTCGCCTCCCGTGTCCGACGAACGAAACGGCAGGTTGACGGCGGTGACCGCCATCGAACCGCCGAGCGCCGCCAGCATCATCTTGGCCGTTTGCGTCGACACCCGCTCTTGGGCCTCGCGCGTTTGCGCTCCGATGTGCGGCGTGGCGACCACCCGCGGGTGGCGGATGAGGGCGAAGTCGGTGGGTGGCTCCTCGGCGAAAACATCCATCGCCGCGCCGGCGATCTCTCCGCTCTCCAGCCGCGCCAGGAGGGCCGGCTCGTCGACAATTCCACCGCGCGCGCAGTTGACCAGGTAGGAGCCCGGCTTCATCAAAGCTAGCATCTCGGCACTGATCAGCCCGCGCGTGTCGGCGGTCAGCGGCGTATGCAGAGTGACCACGTCGCAGCGCGGTAACAACTCTTCGAGGCTGAGCAGCTCCACCCCGAGGTCGCGGGCAAAGCTCGGCTCCAGGAAGGGGTCGTAGGCGAGGATTTCCATACCGAAGGCGCGGGCTCGATCCGCCACCGCGCGGCCGATGCGACCGAAGCCCACCACCCCCAGCGTCTTGGCCATCAGCTCGGTACCCAGGTAAGCCTTGCGGTTCCAATCGCCGCTCTTGAGCGCCCCGTCGGCGGCGGCGACCCGGCGCAGCAACACCAGCATCATCGCCAAGGTGTGCTCGGTGGCCGAAACCAGGTTGGCGGTGGGTGCGTTGACCACCAGCACGCCCAGCTCGGTGGCGGTCTTGACATCGACGTTATCCACCCCGATGCCGGCCCGTCCGACCACCCGCAGCCGCTTGCCGGCAGTGAGGACCTCCGCCGTGACCTGGGTGGCGCTGCGCACCACCATGGCGTCGAACTCGCCGATGATCTCGGCCAAGCGCGGCCGTTCTTCAGCGGTCAGCTGGTGTACGTGGGCGCCGGATTGGTGGAGTATTTCTAGACCGGACGGGTCGAGTGGGTCGCAGATTAGGATCTTGTTCATGGTTTTCACTCTTCTAGTGCCCGCAGTAGACGATTCAGGTCAGCGGGCTGCACTTCGCCCATGTGGCCGATGCGGAAAGTATCCTGTTTCCAAGCCCCATAGCCAGCTCCTAGAACAAATCCGCGCGCCGCCGCGCGCTCCACCATCGCGCTACCGCAACGGCCCGCCGGGGAGCGCAGGCAGGTCACCGTCGGCGATGGGTGGCTCCGCGGCGCGAGCGCGAGACCCCGCGCTTGAGCCCACTCCAAAGTCCGTTGGCGCAGCGCCAGGTGGCGGCGCCAACGTGGCTCCATCCCTTCCGCCAAAACGCGGTCGAGCTGGCGGTCGAGAGCGTAGACCAGAGACACGGCCGGGGTGGTGATCGTGCCACCGGAGCGATGCTTGTCGCGGTAGCGCAGCAAGTCGGTGTAGTAGCCACGGTGGGGCAAACGCTCGGCCGCCCGAACGAGTCGCTCTGAAAAAGTCACTAGCACCAGACCCGGCGGCATGGCGAGCGCCTTGTGCACTCCGCCGACGACCAGATCGAGCCCCCATGCCTCGGTTTCAACCGCCGCGCCCCCGAGCGAGGAGACCGCGTCCACCAAGACGAGCGCGGCGCTCTCCTCGCGCACCGCGCGGGCGATCTCGGCTACTGGGTTCAGCACGCCCGTGGAGGTCTCGCAGTGAACCACGGTGACCGCGTCGAACGGCCCGCCGGGCGAATCCCTCACCATCTGGCGCACCCGGTCGGGGTCGATCGCCTCGCCCCATGGCACCGCCAAGGGCGTCGCCTCCTTGCCCAGAGCGCGGCAGATCTCCAGCCAGCGTTCCGAGAAGGCCCCGTTGGTCAGGCAAAGGATCCGCCGATCGACGGTGGAGATCACCGCGGACTCCATCATCAAAGTGGCGCTCCCGGTGGCCAGGTAGACCTCGCCAGAGGTCCGCAAGACCGCCGGCAGACGGTCCGCCAGCGAGCGATAGAGGGCCATAAACTCGCCCGAACGGTGGGCCACCACCGGCCGGGTCATGGCTGAACGAACATCTTCCAGCACATAGGAAGGGCCGGGGTGAAAGTAGCGGATCTCCTCGCGGCTGGCGGGATCGAGGCGGGGCGAAGCCGGTCTCAACGAAGCTGGGCTCACGCACTCTCCGCGCCGGCCAAAGGCTTCGGCGAAGCGAGCCGGCGCACCAGTTCGGCGGTGGAATAGAGACGGCGCTCGCCGCCCAGGGCCGAGACCTCCCAGCCCCCGTCCACCGGTGACAGCCGCCCCACTTCGAGCTGCCCCTGGGCCAAGATCAAGCGGCAGCCCGCGAAGTGCTCACGCACCAGATCGCGCTCGACCGCTGGCCCCTGCCGCCGCTTGACCGCGACACTGCCCCCCGCGGTGACCGCCACGGCGCGCAGCGCGCCCAGGGTGGCTGCCTGCTCTAAGGACGGCGGCAACGGCTGCGCCAGCTCGTCCTTCCACTCTAGCCAACCTACCTTGAAACCAGCCGCCGCCGCCGCCCGCAAGAGCTCCCCGAAACGAGCCGGCCCTTCCTCCACGCGCAACAGGTCGTAGACCTTCATCAAATGTCCCGGTAGAGCAGATAGGGGCGGCGTTGCTCCAAGAAACTGGCCTCGTCGCTCCCCCATGAATCGACCCACTCGTCGAGCGCGGCGCGCGGGTCACCCTCCCCTTCGAGCGCTTCCCTGCACTGCGTACCGCCGGTCAGCAGATCGATCGCCGGGCGGTCGATCTCAAACTCATACGGCTCCTTGCGCCAGCTAAAGCTCTCGCCCGCGCCGCCAACAGTTCCACCCCGGAGCGAAATGGCTTGAACCGTGGCGCCCAGGTCACCACCAATTCCACCCCGGCACAGGCCTCGCCGCTGTGTTTCTGAAACTGCGGTCGAAAGTAGGTCGGCAGCCAGGTCAGCCCTTGCAGGCGCCGAGCCTCGCTGCTGCGCTGAAGTTCCGCGAGCAGGGTCGGCAAGTCGATTCCGGGGCCTCCGATCAGGTGGAAGGGCCGGGTGGTGCCGCGTCCTTCGGATAACTCCGTCGCCTCCAGCAGGCAGAGGCCCGGGTAAAGCAGGGCGGTGGCGACCGTCGGCATGTTCGGCGAGGGCGCGATCCAGGTGAGGCCGGTGTCGGCCCAATCCATGCGCCGTTTCCAACCTGTGAGCGGCCAGGTCTTGAGCCCCGGCTGAGGGCTTTCGCGTTCGAGTTCCATGCGCACCAGCTCGGCCATGGTCAGCCCGTGGCAGACGGGTATCCGAAAGGCGCCGACGAAGGAGTCAAAACCGGCGGCCGGCAGATTGCCCTCCACCCGCAAGCCGCCCAGAGGATTGGGCCGATCGAGCACCCAGACCTCGCACCCCGCCGCCAATGCCGCCTTGGCCGCCCACACCGCGGTGGCGGCGTAGGTGTAGAAGCGACAGCCCACATCCTGCAGATCGATGACCAGGACTTCGAGGCCGGCAAAGGCCCCGGGAGCGGGGCGCAAGGACTCGGCCGAATCTCCGTAGA
>QIHU01000385.1 GCA_003231035.1 Acidobacteriota bacterium | reverse complement strand
ACAACCACCAACGTTCCTGCCTCCACGCCAAATGCATCGTCATCGACGAAGACCGTGCTCTGCTCACCTCCGCCAACTTCACCCAAGCCGCCCACCAACGCAACATCGAAGCCGGCACCCTCATCACCGACACCCTCCTCGCCCGCGCCCTCAGGGCCCAGTTTGACACTCTGGTGGATCACGGGAAGCTCACGCGGGTGCGGGGTTGTAGAGGAGTAGGACGAGTGGGCGTGGAGGGTGACTTGTCAAATGGAGTGTAGCGCTGGCGGGCCCATCCTTATTCGCTCAGTGTGGCTTTGCTGACGACCTTACATTCGATATGGGGAATGCTCATAAAGCTATTGCAGTACTGATCTATAATTTTTTCGCACAGTTCAGCAGCACTCAGTTCAGCAGTCCTGTTCCTGAGGCGGGTGAGGCCTCGGTCGGTCGCGGGGTTTACTGGTTGGGCCCAGGCGGACTCCTAGTCGCCCTTGGTGGAGCGCACACGAAAGAGGTACTTTGTCGATGCCGTGAGTCCGCTGGCCGGGAAGGTCGTGGCACCCTCGATCTTGCCAGCGGGAGCGAAGTCGCCAGCCCCGGCCTTCTTTTGGATCTCAAACAGCACACCGTCTGGGCTGGCGTGTTTCCAAGACAGAGTCACCTGGTTGGCCCCCTTCACTGTGGCGGTCAGGTCGGTCGGTGCTGGGGGTGGGCCGGAATCGTCCTGGGCCCATGCGGCCCAGGTTGGGAAGAGCCCGAACAGGGTCAGGAGCAAGGCGAGTCGCCGAATCGAGGTCGAGGGTGAGTTGGGCATGGATTCCTCCTTGAAAGCGATGGTCGCGGCAGGCCCTGTACCTCCTGGTCTGCTGCGCTTTTCTCGATAGACGGACCTCCGGCTTCCTTTTCCTGCTTCACCGACTTTCTCGCCTGGGTGCCGTAAGGAGCCCCGGGCGCGGCGGGCTGCTAGGGGCGGTGGCAGCCCGCTACCGTCCCCAGCGGCACTGAACCCGTTGGCCGAAGGAACAGTTCATCACGCGATCGGCAAGGGCGTAGATTGGGCCGCCGTCGTGGGTGATGACCAGCGCTAGGGCTAGACGATTGGTCGCGGGGAGGATCTCGCCATAGGGCAGAAAGATCTCCAGGACTTGTCCGTCGATGCGTCGGGTGGGGCGTCCGAGCGGATATTCGAGGCGGGTCAGAGTGTTCATCCGTGCCGCATCGAAACCACTCTGTTCGATGTGTTTGAAAGTCGTGTAGAGGGCGAGGTCTTGGTCCAAATCGCGAGTGACCCAGGAGAGCTGGAGGAGGAGCCCCCGTTGTCGTAGGTCGGGAGTACAGGCGTTGAGGTAGGCGCGGGTCGACAGATAGAAGTTGTCGCTGTCGTAGGTCTCTTCGAGGACGCTGCGCGCGCTCTCACGGACATGGAAACCATCGGCTCCGATCCGGGGGGCATGGCGCAGATCCAAGCACTCTCCGATCAACGCCTCTTCTAGATCCGCGACCCGTTCGTCGAGTTGATCGACCCTCCCCTCGAGACGGTCGGTCCGCTTCTCAAGCGCGGTCACTCGCCCTTCCACAGCGTCCATCGCGCGAAGAATTCGGTTCTGCGTGGCGAGGAGATCGTCGACTTCCGAGGCGAGCTGCGCACCCTCTCGGCGAGAGAGCGCGAGCAGCCGGTCGAGGGTTGTCACCTGCGCTTCGACGTTGTTCAGGTGCTGCACCAGCACGTTGCGTTCGACGCCGGTGGCGGTTGAGATCTTCTCGACCAGGAAGGGAATCTCCTGCTCCAGCTGAGATCTGAAGTCTTGCCCGATGGCGTGGTCGAGGACTTTGTTCGCGCCGTAGGAAATCAGAAAACCTCGGCCCCAGGAGGCCGCCTTGCGAGCGATCTTGCCGATCGAGAGCCCGAAAGCGAGCGAAGGGCTCGCTAGGAGAAGGGCTATGAGAGCCCAGGTTACGAGGACTGTTCGAGATCTAGTGGGCATTTCGTCTTTCTTCGAGGGCCAAGGGACGATCGATCCAAGGTCACTAGCGGACTTCTGATTTAAACACATGTCCTGCGCGGAGGTGGCATGCTGATATAGGCGATTTTGAATTTGTCGGTTGCGACGGCGGCACCCGGGATCTGGAATAATCGCCCAACACCGCACTGCTGGAGGTACCCGATCGATGTCCATGTTCCGCCGTCCGTCCGCTCCGTGGTCGCCCGCCGTTTTTGTTTGCGCGATTCTCTTGGCCGCCGTGGGCGCGGCTGCCCTAGGTTGTCGGACCGGCGATGAGCCGCCGACGGTCGCGGAGCCAACCGTCTTCTCGGCGCTCGCCACGGGTTGGAACAAACTCTCCCCAGGGGGCGACACCGTGTGCTCGGATGGCAGTGCATTTCACTTCTTCGCTCGGCCCGGCGATCCAGCGAAGCTCTTGGTTTACTTCCAGGGTGGTGGCGCTTGCTGGACCGGAAGAACCTGCGATCTCGATCTCGATCCGACCTACCGCCCGACCGCCATCGCGGAGCTGGTCGAAGCGCAGCCGGGCGAGCCCCGGCCAGAGCGAGCCATGAAAGGCATCTTCGACTTCACCCGTGTCGAAAACCCTGTGGCCGACTACAGCATGGTCTTCGTGCCGTACTGCTCGGGTGATGTGCACATCGGCAACCGGCAAAGCAGCTACCAGGCGCCGCCAGCCCAGGGCCACGAAGCGCACCAGTTCACCGTGCAACACAGGGGCTACCGCAATGCGACGGCGGCGCTGGAGTGGACCTTCGATGTCTTCGCGGCGCCCACCGAGGTCTTCGTGACCGGGTCGAGCGCGGGCTCGATTCCATCGCCCTTCTACGCTCACCTAGTCCAGACCCGCTACCCGGCCGCGCGGGTCACTCAACTGGGTGACGGCGCGGGGGGCTATCGCCGTGGTGAGGGCAATGACGTACCGAGCGAGCAGTGGGGCGCCGTCGCGGTGCTCGCCGCGGAGTTGCCGTACTTCGCCAACATGTCCGCCTCCGCGTTCACCTTTGAGCACCTCTACATCGCCACCGGTCTACAACATCCACGGATGACCTTGGCCGAATACGACGCCGCCGAAGACGAAGTGCAACTGGGATTTTTGCAACTGATCGGCATCCCCGAAGGCACCGGCCTCTTGCAGCAGCTCGATGCGAATCGTGCCGATATCGAGGCCAGAGTGGACCGCTTTCGCTCCTTCACCGCGGGAGGAGAAACCCACACCATTCTGGGGCGCGACTTCTTCTATACCTACCGAGTCGGCGACACGACCTTCAGAGATTGGTTTGCCGCGCTGGTCAACGGCGAGCCGGTCGCCAACGTACATTGCCGCGACGCGGCGGGCTGCGCGGAGGCGGAGACGCTCGGCGCCGTTTCCGCTGATCCGGGGTGAGAGCGCGAGCTCCGCAGCTCTGCTGCGTGACTGCCGCCTAGTTAGCGGCCCCTGCCGTACAATGCACTCACAATGAGCCAATCAAGCAAGCGCACCGGTAG
>QIHU01000431.1 GCA_003231035.1 Acidobacteriota bacterium | reverse complement strand
GCAGATCTTTGCGATAGCTATCTACCTTGCTTTGATAGTCGGAAGAAGTTTCCTGCTGTTCTCGCGGCAAATCGAGGTGGTCCGCACCGATGGTCTTCGCCTTACCCCGTAGCGCGAAGGCAACCGTCAAGATACTTTCGAGTTCGCGAACATTTCCCGGCCATGGGTGCGATCGCAATCGCGCGAGAGCACGCTGACTCAGCCGAACTTCATCCACCCCGCTTCGAGCCGAGAGTTTTCCCAAGAAATGATTCGCTAGGAGGAGCAGATCGTCGCCCCGTTGGCGCAGCGGCGGTAGCTCCACTTGCGCTCCATGCAAGCGGTAGAATAGATCCTGGCGAAAGCTACCTTCCCGCACCATCTCGGCGAGGTCACGATGGGTCGCCGCCACTACCCGAACATCCACCTTGCGAGCAAGACTCTCCCCCACCCGGCGAACCTCACCTTCTTGTAAGACTCTCAGCAACATTCCCTGAGCCGAAGCTGGCAGGTCACCAATTTCATCCAAGAAGACCGTGCCGCGTCGGGCGGTCTCGAAGATGCCGGCACGTTCCCGGTCAGCGCCGGTGAACGATCCACGAACGTGACCAAAGAGATCCGCCAGGAGAAGGGTTTCCGAAAAAGCCGCGCAATTGACCGCGACAAAGGGACGCTGCGCTCGCGGGCTCAGTTGGTGGACCAATTTCGCGGCCAGTTCTTTGCCCGTACCGGTCGCGCCCAGGACTAACACCGGCATTTCACCCACGGCGAGCAGGGAGAGTCGTTCTTGCGCCGCCCGCAAGGCAGCACTCTCTCCAACCATTCCTCCACGCCCCCGCCAACCCGCGCTCGTCGTGTTGGTTGCCAAACCTACAAAATCATGCACCGCCAGGGAGAAGAGAACCCGAACGATGTCATCCAGTCGTGACGCTCGCAGAATCAAACAACCGCCATCCACCTTGGCAATCAATTCTTCCCCACCACCCACTCCAGCCAAGAGCACGGTCTCCTCCGGCTCGGATGGCGATGTGTCCTGTCGCCAGCTTAGGGCAACATCACCATAGCCAGAATCGGAAAAGAGCTTGGCGATCGAAGGGGAGACGGAGGCCGAACTCGGTTCAGCATCTCCCTCGCGCGCCCTAGAATCGAGATAGTCGGCCAAAGCCATCCACGGCCCAAGATCTCGCGCCTCCAACCGGGAGGCGAGACCACCGGCCTCGAGGCGGCGTAGGGTGGCGGCGGCGCGGCGCAACCAAACGGCCGGGGTGGACGCGGGTGCCACCAGTTCCAAATCGAAGACGAGGCGCGCGGCCCGGAAGGGTTCGAGCTCTTCGAGCCCGCGCCAGGCGGCCTCGTGCGCTTCACCGGTGGTCAGCAACTCTAGCCATAGGGCCTCGAGCGGTGAGCCGGCAGCCGCGCGTAGGGCACGATCTCGATCACCGGCGAGGGCCCACAGAGCAGGCATCTCCTCCGCTTCCAGCTCACCCGCAACCGGCGCTCCGCAAACGGCGAGCATCGCGCCCGCTTCGTCCGCCCGACCTAACCAACCTAGCGCTCTCGCCGCCAGTGTGGACAATTCCGCCCGCCGCCAATCCAACCCTAGATCTTCCAACCGGTCGAGGGTGCGCGTGCAATGGATCAAGGCCGCTTGCGCTTTCCCCTGGGCGAGTTCCAATCGCGCCCAGAGTTCGGCATCCTGTATCGAACCCCGGACGTTGTCCGCCAGCCGGTTCTCCAGCGTCGCCTCTTCGATAATCGAGCGCACGCCGATCAACTGGCCACGACGCAAGCGAATTTCCGCCAGGTTGTAGAGCGCCAGGGTCGTTCTGCGCGGCCCTTCACAGCGGCCCAAAAGGCGAACGGTGTGGGCAAAGGCGCGCTGCGCCCCGGCCAGATCACCGAGCCGCGCCCGGCAGATGCCGATCTCGTTCCACAGTTGGCCGACCTCAAAGCAGCGCAAGCGGCGGCGGTCGAGGGTCAGAGCAGAAGACAGTTCGCCTAGAGCATCCTCCACTTCCCCAGCCGCCGCCGCCGCCAGGCTGGCGGCAAAGTGCCAACGCCAGGCAAACCGTCTGTCGTTCAAGACCGCGCGTGCCTTGTCGAGATGGCCTTTCATGGGCCCCGTCTTGCCCGCATCCCAAGCGACCAAGGCACGCAGGAGATGGACCCGAGAGATCAAGGCGGTACGGCCACTGGCGCGACTGCGCTGGGCGGCGCGGCTCACCCAGGATTCGGCCGCTTCCTGCTTGCCTCGGTTGGCCAGAATGCGGACCGCGACCTCCGCCAACTCCACGGTTTGCTCGGCCGTCAGCGATGCCGTGGCCAATCGGCGCAACGACCCTTCCGCCGCGCGCAGCTGTCCCAGTCGATACTGACAACGGGTGCGCAGCAATCGGGCGTCGATCCCGCGCAGGCCGTGCAACGCCTTGAGTGCCTTCTCAAACTGGCCCAGCGAAAAGAGCGCGGTCGCCAGCTCGCCGCGCTCTCGCGCTCCGCGTGGCGGGCGCTCGACCCAAGCGGAGACGGCCGACCCCCAGCGCCCAGCAGCCGACAGCCGAGATGGTTCGCCGGCACCGGCCCCAAGCCAGAAGCGACGGGCCTCGTCGCCACCCAAGAGTTCACGCAGGACCTTACCCACACCCTCCGCGCTCCCGTCGACGGCCGCTTGAGCCTGCGCTCCGAGGCTGCGCCGAGCGCCTAGAGGTCCGGCGACCCGGGGATTCCATCCCTTTCCACGACGGTGTTCGCCGACCAAAGTCCGGCGGGCCGGCGCGAAGCTAGAGGCCCACAGAAAGGGCGCCTGCTCAAGGATATCTCCCACCGCTCCATCCGCCTCGAGGGCGGTGAGCGCCTGGCTCCATCCCCGCACCAGCAGCCGGGCCGCGCGCCGCCCTTGCCCCCGCCCGCCGACCTCGCTAGAACCAAACAGACGGGCGACCAGATCGAGGAGAAGATCCTGGTTGAGAGTGCGCCCCAACCCAGCCGCTGGAGGAGCCAAGCGAAGAACGCCGTCGGTGGTCACCCGCCCCCCTTCCCAGCCGGCGCTCAAGTGCCAACCGGCCGCGTCGAGATGGGCCAGAACACCGGCCCCTTGGAGCAACAGGGCCAAGCGGCTGCGATCGGTCAGACGGGCGAGTTCGAGGCGCGAGGCGGCGCGAGAGGGTTCGAAGGCGGCCAACCGTGGCGGCTGCGACGACACCGAGCGCAACGGCTAACCCACCGCCAAGAGTCGGTCTAGGTCGCGCCAGAAGTCCGGGTAGGACTTGGCCACCACTTCCGGTTCCGCCACCCTCAGTCCCGGCCTGCGCAGGCCGACCAGGGCCATGCTCATGGCGATGCGGTGGTCGTCCCAGCTATCGACGCTCACCGCGGAGGCCGGGGGCTCTCGCTCAGCCCAGATCCCCGCGATCTCTAGGCCATCGTCATGTTCGACGGCCTGGGCCCCGACCCGCTGGAGCTCCGTAGCCATGGCGCGCAAGCGGTCACTCTCTTTGATCCGCA
>QIHU01000180.1 GCA_003231035.1 Acidobacteriota bacterium | reverse complement strand
CTGGCCGGCCAGTTCCTGTCGATGGTCTTGTTGCCGGCGGCGGGGCTCGCCGCCGCGAGCCTGCCTGGAGAGCGGCTGTTGCGACCCTGTGCCCTCGGTCTCTGCGCTGCCGTGGTGGCCTCCTGCGTGGGCCATTTCGCGCACTGGGCCACCGCCGCGGCAGGCGGCGCCCTGGTGCCGAGGCTCTTGTTGGCCAACAATGTCTCCGCCGTGGGGCCGGCGCTGGCGGCGCTGCTGCTCTGTTTGGCGGCGCTCACCGCCCGTCGCCGACAACACCGCCGAATGGCCGCCGCGGGCGCGACGCTCATCGCCCTCTACGTGGTGGGTTCCGGTGTGCGCGGGCTGTGGCTGGCGACTCCCGTGGGGATCCTCGGCCTACTGCTGTTGAGCCCGGCACTGCGCCACACTCTACGCAGTCGGTTCCGCCTGCTGGCAAGGCTGACGGCGGCGGCGCTCCTCGCCACCTTGGCTATCGCCGGGTGGCTGTCTTTGCCGCGCCCCGAGCTTCTCCCCAGTACCGATCCACTGGCTCTCCTCGCCGGACCTCGTCCGGGCCTTGGCCCGGCGCCACCGCCGGAGGACGACGATGCCCCCGCCCTCCTGCGCTGGAAGCGAACCTCGGGGCAAAGGGGTTGGGCGCTGAGCGAGCCGTTTCCGCTCTCGCGCCCGGGAACCTATCGCCTACGGGCCGAGATGGCCGGACGCGGGACCGGAAGCGGCTCCGTGGTGGTGCAGTGGTTCGATGACGCGGGTAGCAAGCTAGGTGAGACGGCGGCGGTCGTAACGGCCGGCCCATGGCGCAGGATCGAGGCCTTCGGCAGCACCGCCGCAACGGTGGCTAGCGCCCGTCTGGTGGTGCGCGGTAGCACCGAAGGGAACGGCGAGTGGTGGCTACGCCGCCTGGAGCTGACCCGGGTCGGCCCTTCCTGGCTGGCCCCGGTGTTGGGGCAAATCGCGGTTTCCAAACACCGCCTGGTCTCGCTGGCCACTCTCGCGCCGTTCGACCCTTCACTCGCCAGCCGGGTACAGGAGAGCCGGCGATTGATCGAACTCTTCGCCTCCGGCACCCTCTCGCAACAGCTCTTCGGCCACGGCCTCGGGGCGCTCTACCCGCTGGAGACCTTCGGCTACGACGACAGCGGCCGGCGCCGGGCGGTCGACGAGGTCAACTACATCCACAACTTCTACGCCTTCTTGCTTTTCAAGCTGGGGCTTGTGGGAGTGATCCTGGTGCTGATGGCGCTGCTGATCTGGGGCGCGGCGGCGATCGCTACCGCCCGCGCGCTACCCCCTGGCACCCACCGCGCGCTGGCCGCGGCAGTGGCCGCGGGCTGGATCGCCTACTGTTTGTGGAGCACTTCGTCAGCGGCGATCCTAGAGTTCCGCATCGCGCCGCTGTGGGGTTTCCTGCTCGGCGCCCTGGCGGTCGATTCCGCCGCGACTCGGGATCCTAGCGGCGGTACTCGCGGGCCACGTCGAGAACCGCTTCGATGACCCGGCCGACTTGGTCGTCGGTCATCTTCGAATAGATCGGTAGCGACACCGAGCGGCTGTAGAGATCGAGGGAGACGGGGAAGTCGGCGGGGCCGTAGCCATAGGTCTGGCGGTAATAGGAGTGCAGATGGAGGGGGATGAAGTGGACGGAGGTCCCGATGCCGCGCTCCTTGAGGGCGGTGATGAAACGGCCACGGTCCACCCGCAGTACATCCAGCTGGAGCTTGATGACGTAAAGGTGCCAAGAGTGCTCCTTGGCCGCGGGGTGACGCAGTAGCTCAAGGCCCGGCTCTTCGGCGAAGGCCGCCCGGTAGGCTTCGGCGATGGTTTCCCGACGCTGGCGCATCTCCTCGGCGCGGCGCAACTGAACCCGGCCCATGGCGGCGGCGATGTCGCTCATGTTGTACTTGAAGCCAGGAGCGACGATCTCGTAATGCCACGATCCGTCCTGCGAGTAGCGGTTCCAGGCGTCTTTGGAGATGCCGTGCAACGACATGACGCGCATGCGCTTGGCCCAACCGCTGTCGTTGGTCGTCACCATGCCGCCTTCGCCGGTGGTCAGGGTCTTGGTGGCGTAGAAACTGAAGCAGGTGATATCGCTGATGGTGCCCACCGTGCGCCCTCGGTACTCAGTCGGGAAGGCGTGGGCGGCGTCTTCGACAACGTAGCTTTTGCCCGGTCGAACCAACGCCAGCAAGTCGTCCAGAGGGCAAGCAAGGCCGGCGAAGTCGACTCCAAGGATAGCCTTGGTGCGCGGCGTCAGCGCCCGCTCCACCGCCGCCGGGTCGATGTTGTGATCATCGGGTTTGACATCGACCAGCACCGGCTTGGCGTCAAGGTAACGCACCACCTCGCCGGTGGCCGCGAAGGTCATGGTCGGCACGATCACCTCGTCACCCGGGCCCACCCCCAGCGCTTCCAGAGCCAGGTGCATGGCGGCCGTGCAAGAGGTAACGGCCACCGCATGGCGGGCGCCGACCGCGGCGGCGAACTCTTCCTCGAACTGCTTGCCGCGGGCACCCGAGGTCAGCCAGCCCGATTCGAGAACCGCCACCACCGCGGCGATCTCCTCGCTGGTGATATCCGGTTGGGCGAAGGGGATACTATCGCTCCTGTGATCGCTCCTGTGATCGCTCATCTGCTCACTCATGCGGCGACGATCCCGAAGAGAGTCTTGATCAAGATGGAGAGATCTCGTTTCAAGGAGGCTTGCCGGATGTAGGCGCGGCTGAGCTCTATCTTGCGCGGTAGGATCTTGTCGACGTACTCGGCTCGCCGGTCGTTGGCTGCCGCGAGCATTTCCTCTTCGCGTCGAAAGAGGAGGCTCGCTTCGTCAGTAATGCCCGGTCGCACGGTCAAGAGTATCGCGTAATCGTCGCGAAACAAGCCCACGAATTCCGCGATTTCCGGCCGTGGTCCCACCAGGCTCATCTCCCCTTTGAGGACATTCCACAGCTGAGGCAGCTCATCGAGCTTGGTGGAGCGCAACAGGCGGCCGACGCGCGTGACACGTGGATCTCCGGCCACCGTGACGTTGAGGCCAAGGCTAGCCGCTCCGCTGACCATGGTTCTCATCTTCCAGAGCTTGAAGGGCCGCCCGCCGCGCCCCACGCGCTCCTGGCCGAACAGGGCGGGCCCCGGAGAGTCGAGCTTCACCGCCACCGCGAGGACGGCGAGCAACGGGGCGACGAGGGCCAGCCCCAGAGTCGCCAAGACGATATCGAGGGGTCGCTTGGCGGCGGTTTGATAGGTGGTCGGCATGGGATGAAAGTGGGCGATCCGCGAGCGCTCGGCGGAACTCCGCCTAGCCGGGATCTCTACTTCTGCGTCCACTGAGAGGTTTCGCTACTAGGAGAGTACCCCAGACGATCCAGGGTTGGGCCGATCGTGTTCAACAAGCCGTCGAGCTCGTCCGGCTCGATCCGCCGCCGCCATTTACCAGTGTGCGTGGCGCTGAGAGTATTTCGTGCCTGGGCGAGAATTTCAG
>QIHU01000088.1 GCA_003231035.1 Acidobacteriota bacterium | reverse complement strand
GGAGGGCAGGTAGGGGCCCAGTCGAGCGTAGAGCACGAAGGCGCCAGCGAGCAGCGGCAAGGTCCACCCCACGGCACGGCGCGCCCCTTCCAGGACGAGGATCAACCCCACCAATCCGACGGCGAGATCGAGGCCGGTTTCGCCACCGGCCCGGTTGCCGAGCTCTTGTCCGAGCGCCCACCAGCCGCGAAACAGCGGTTGGCTCTGGGTGATCAAGTAGCCGCTGACCGCCAGGGTGGTGATCAGCAAGAGGCCGTCGACGAAGCGCCCCAACGAGGGTTGGTCGCCCTCTGGGTTGAGCCAGAGGGGGCGGCGCAGGAAGCAGAGAACCAGTCCGCAGCCAGCGAAGATCACCAGCTGCGACTGGGGGCGCAACATCGGGTAGTTCACCTCGACGAGGATGAACAGGGTCAGGGCTAGCCCAAGCCCGGAGGTGAAGAGGCCGGTCCGCGGGCCCAGCAGTCCCGACCGCGGCCTCATTCGGCTGGCCAGATTCCGATCTCGCGATAAAAGCGCACCGCTCCGGGATGGAACTCGGTGCCGGTATCGCGGACGACGTTCTTGCCGTTGATCGCCCGGCCCACCGGATGCCGCTCGGTCACTCCTTGGCGATTCTCGTAGAGGGTCTTGGTGACCTGATAGACCAGCTCTTCATCGGTGTTGGCGGCGGTGATCAAGTGCATCGAGCCGACGTCGAGGCCCTCGTAGGGCTGATCTTGCCCACGGTAGGTTCCGGCGGGGATGGTCGCGGGATTGAAGAAGAGGTAGTCGGCGCTCAACTGCGCTCGCGCCTCCGGGTCGAGCGGCACCAAGCGAATGTCCTGGTTGATCGACGCCTGCTTGATCGAGGGGGTGGGAACGGCGCCACCGAGGAAGACGGCGGCGGCGGAGCCATCGCTGAGCATGTCAACGGCGGCGAACTGGGTGGCGTAGAAAACCTCGGTGAAGTCCTCTCGGCCAACGCCATGCGCCGCCAGCAGTGGCTCCTGGAAGAACTGGAACCCGGCGCCGGCGGGGCCGACGGCGACCCGCTTGCCGGCCAGGTCGGCGATCGATTTAATGGCGGAATCGCGCTTGGTGACGAAGAGAGCGACGTTGGGGGCGAGGGTCATCACGGCGCGCATCGAATATTCCTGATCCCACCCCCCTTGCCCGCGCACGGCGAAGTAGGTGATCGCCGAGTTGGCCAGGGCAAATTCCAATTCGCCGCGCTCCAGTCGCCGGATGTTCTCTTGCGAACCTTTGGTCGCTTCGGCGGTGATCCTCAGTTCCAAGTCGGGTGCCGAGGTGTTGAGCACATCGGCGAGGCTTCCGCCGAAGGCGAAAAAGACACCGCCGGGTGGCGCCGTGCCAATGCTTGCGAAGCGCCCTTGCACCGCTTCGGTGCCCTTCTCGGGTGTGCCGCATCCACCGAGAAAGGTGGCGAAGAGCCAGGTCGAGAGGACGAGAAATCGACGACTACGGATCATGACTACGCCTCTTTCAGGGGGAAGCAGGTTCGGTGGAAGCAGTTGTTGGCAGGAAGATCCTCTCGCCGCCGGTGGACCTCCTACAGTTGACGGAGCATAGCAGAGGCGGCTTGGTCGATTTGGGCTCTACGCCTGATACGATTCCTCGTGCATGAGGCGCAAGATTTGGATCTCGTTGGCTCTCGGAGTGCTCGCCGGACTCGGTTGGCTGTTGCTGACCTCCGCGCCGATCGACCCGGCACCCTTTCGTCCCCCGGAGGCGCCCGCGCTGGTCGGTGGATTGATGGTCAACGAGGAACTGGAGCGCTCCTCGCTCCTGGGAGAGGGCAAGCTCGCGGGCCCCGAGGATGTCGCGGTCGATGGCGAGGGCCGGATCTACGCTGGAACCGCCGATGGCCGCATCATGCGGATTAGTCTGGATCTGATCGGCAACGAGACCATCGAGACCTTCGCCAACACCAATGGGCGCCCCTTCGGGCTTCACTTTGACGCCGCCGGTCGGCTGGTGATCGCCGATGGCGAACGAGGCTTGCTGCGGGTGGACGATATGGCCAAGGTCGAGGTGCTGACGACCTCGGCCGAAGGGGTTCGCTTCCGCTTCACCAACGACCTCGATATCGCCTCGGACGGTGTCATCTATTTCACCGACGCCAGCGATCGTTTTGGTCCTGGGGAGTACCTGTACGATCTGCTGGAGGCGCGCCCGCACGGCCGCCTCCTCGCCTACGATCCGGCGACTCGCCAGACGACGGTCTTACTCGACGAGCTCTATTTCGCCAATGGTGTCGCCCTGTCACGAGGGGAGGATTTTCTGCTCGTGGTCGAGACCTATCGCTACCGAATTCGGCGTTTCTGGTTGAGCGGACCGCGGGCCGGCGAAGATGAGATCTTCATCGACAACCTACCGGGCTTCCCGGACGGCGTCGCCGCCGACCGCCAAGGGACCTTCTGGGTGGCGCTGTTTACGGTGCGCAATCCGCTGATGGATCGCTTGCATCCTCACCCCCGGCTGAAGCGAGCGCTGTCCAAACTGCCCGAGGCGGTGTGGCCGAAAGCGCAACCCTACGGTTTGGCTATCGCCTTGAATGAGCAAGGGCGGATCATCCGTAGCCTGCACGACACGGACGGCAAACGAGTCCGCGAGGTCACTTCGGCGCAACCGCACGAAGGGCAGCTCTACCTGGGAACCCTCGAAGGCGACCGAATCGGTCGCTTTCCTCTGCGCGAGTAGGCTCGCTATTGTCCGCAACTTTGCCTTCGCTGCCACCTTCCACACAACCTCCAATCCGAAGCACACTGACTACCCGTAGAGGAAAGCGATGAAAGCGAAACCTCAGCTATCCGCCCTGTTCGTTCTGTTGTTGGCCGCGGGGCAACTCGCTTGCGGTCGTGAAGGGAACATTGTCGAACGTGAAAGCGCGGCGTTGGCCGTCCGCGTTGAGCGTATCGAGAGCAGTATGGTTCCGTATTTGAGAATGACCGGCGAGGAGTTCGGGCCCCTGTCCGAGAGGATGCGGTTCTTCAGCGTCTCGGGAGTCGCGATTGCGGTGATTCAAGACTTTGAGGTCGCCTGGGCCAAGGGTTATGGCCAAGCCGCCGAGGGTCGACCGATGACGGCCGACACCCTGGTGCAGGCTGGAGAGGTGAGCACCGCGGTGACCTCGGTGGGTGCCTTGAAGTTGGTCGAAGCGGGAAAACTGCACCTCGACCAGCCGATCCACAACTTTTTGGCCGATTGGAAACCGCCAACCCACCAACTGGACGGCGAGTCGGTACTCAATCTGCGTCGGTTACTGAGCAATACAGGCGGCGTCTCAGAGGCCTCGTTTCCCGGCTACCCGTCGAGTATGGCGATACCGACCCTGGCGCAGGTTGAGCTCGGAGCGACGCCGGCCCGCAATCGTCCCATTGAGCTGCTAGCCGCGCCGGAGAGCGCGGTGGCGATCTCCGCTGGCGGTTACGTGGTCGTTCAGCAAGCCATGGTCGATCGTAGCGGCCTCTCCTTTGAGTCGTGGATGC
>QIHU01000126.1 GCA_003231035.1 Acidobacteriota bacterium | reverse complement strand
GACCCCTGCCGTCGGAACCAAGCGGCCGCTTTGCCGCAGCTAGTCGCAAGGAGGCTCCAAGGGTCCACGAGGATGGAATTCCATTCTATCGGAAATTTAAAAATTTTTGCACAGACGGCAACCGGGAAATAGGATCCCATATTACACCGCGCAAGAACTGGGCGCTACTGTAGGCTAGCTGTTTGGGGACTGAGGTTGCCGTGGATGTTGTGGAGGAGAACTGATGACTCGTCGTCTCGCCGTCTTGCTTGTAGGTTGGGTCCTGGCGATCGGAATTTCTGGGTGTCGGCCGGCCAGTGTTGTAGAGCCCGAGGCTGAGCTGCCGGCGGAGTTGGATGGGCCTCGTCTGGTGCTCTTCTTGGTGGTCGATCAGATGCGGGCCGAGTATCTGGACCGCTTCGGCCCCCTGTTCACCGGCGGGCTCGCCCGTTTGAACGCGGAGTCGGTTCGCTTCACCCAGGCGCACCACTTCCATTCCGCCACCGAGACCGCGCCCGGACACGCGACACTCTCGACTGGCCTCTTCCCGAGTCACCATGGCATTGTCGCCAACTACTGGTTCGATCGCCAAGAGGGTGACTTCACCTACTCGGTTTCGGATCCAACTTTTCGTCGCTCACCGCGCAATCTCGATGCGACAACCCTAGGGAGCTGGATCAAAGCGGCGAGCCCGGCGTCGAAAGTTTTTGCCGCGAGTGGCAAGGATCGGTCCGCATTGCTCACCGCCGGCAAGGAGGCTGACGGCGCTTTTTGGTATGACCGCGAGGATGGCTCCTTCACTTCGACGGGCTACTACTACCCCGACGAGCTACCTACCTGGTTGTTGGAGTTCAACGACCGCAAACTGGTGGATGACCACTTCGCCACTCTCTGGGAGGCGCTGCCCGAAGCACGCAACGCCGGAGCCGAGATCGGCATCGCGGATACCGATCTCGGTCCCCTCACCGAGCGGTTTCCTCACACCTTCGGCAGTCTGTCGATGCATCGCGAGGACTCCTTCTACGCGAGTATCTACTCGACACCGGTGGTCGACTCCTACCTGGCTCAGTTGGCGAGGGCGCTCATCGAGGGGGAACAACTCGGGCAAGACGGCTATGTCGATTTTCTAGGCCTCTCATTCTCGGCCACCGATACGGTGGGGCACGGCTACGGCCCCAACAGTCGTGAGGTTCTGGATACCCTCTTGCGCCTCGATCGAGAGCTGGAAGAGTTGTTCGACTACCTCGACCGGACCCTCGGCATGGACAAGGTCATCGTTTCTCTGAGCGCCGACCATGGGGTGCTGGAACTACCTGAATATCTGCGGGATGAGGGGCTCGCCGGCCGGCGCTTGGCGGCGGCGGATCTAGTCTGCATGCAGAGCGCGGGCGAGGGGCTGGCCCAGCAGTTTGGCGACGAACCATGGGTTCTCGATGATGGATACCTCGATGAGGAACTCATCGCCGAGCGGGGACTCGATTTGGCTACGGTCGAAAGGGCGGCGGCACACTTGTTGGAGGCCTGTCCTGGTATCGCGCGGGTGTGGACTCGCACCTCCCTAGAGCAGGCGGCGGCGGCGGAGGATCCCATCGGTCAGCTCTTTGTCAACGTCCTTCATCCGCAGCGTCGCGCGAACTACTACATCGAGTTCGAGCCGAGTTACCTGCCGATCGACAGCTACGGCACCACTCACGGCTCGCCGCATCGCTACGACACCCATGTGCCGTGGCTGCTGCGCCTGCCCGACGGCGCCGCCAGGCGGATCGAAACCAGGGTCCACACGGTCGATGTCGCGCCGACCATCGCAGCCTTGTTGGGGGCCGCGGTCGAGGTGCCGGCGAGCCTGGACGGAGTGGATCGACTAGCCGAGGACTGATTCGGTCCACTCGAGGACCGCGCGTAGCGCGTCGGGACGAATCTCGTGGGCCATGTCGAACTCGCGGTAGGTGAGTTGCACCCCGAGTTTCTCCAGCGCGTCGCGCGAGGAGTGGCCGCGCTCGATATCGACCATTGGATCCTTCGAGCCGTGCACCACCAATACCGGTAGCTTGGACAAGGCATCGCTTGCCGGGATGGTCGCCGCCAGCGGCGGCGGTAGCCAGGTGGAGAGGGCTCCGACCCCGGCGAACTGCTCCGGGTGGCGCAGCCCCAACTCATAGGCCATCGCTCCACCCTGGCTGAAGCCGATGACGACGAGTCGTTGGGGGTCGATCGGATAACGCTGGCGCGCCTCCTCCACGAACTCACGGATCGCAGTGGCACCGGCGATGAACTCGCTGGGATCTGGCGCCAAACCTGGAACCAGCGGAAACCATCCGTAGCCCTTCATTCCAGGGCCGACTTCGACTTCGACCTTTCCTTGCGGGCACAACACCAGTGCCTTGCCATCGTGCAGCATCGGCGCGAGCCCTAGGAGATCGTGGCCGCTGGCGCCCCAGCCGTGTAGGGCGATGATGGTGGGGTAGGGCCCCTCACCTGGTGGGACGTGCGCGGTATAGAGAAGACTCATGGAGGAATCTCGATGATGGAGTGAGAAATCTGCGAAGGAAGGATGGTGGAGCAGAAGGGACTCGAACCCTCGACCCCCACGTTGCGAACGTGGTGCTCTCCCAGCTGAGCTACTGCCCCATCGATGAAGTCTCCCGCCTGGGCGGGACGGGCCATTGTACTGGCGAGGGCGCTAGGTCTCAAGTCTTAGGTTGCACCATTGTTCGAAGGCTGGTTACCAGGGGACTTGGGTGCCTCGGCGCGGTAGGCCGGCTCGGGACCAACCCTTCTCTTGTAGGGTGGCCTGGAGAGACTTTCTGGGGCCGTCTTCACCGTGGTTGAGGAAGATTCTGCTCGGGATCTCCGGCAACGCCTGGCACCAGCGCACCAGATCCTTGCGGTCGCCGTGCGCGGAGAGGCCGTGGATCGATTTGACCCGCGCTCGGACTCGGACCCGATGGCCGTGGATGTTGACCGTGTCGGCTCGCTCGATGAGCTGGCGGCCGCGGGTGCCGTGGGCTTGGTAGCCGGTGAAGAGGACCGAGTTGTCCGGGTCGCTCAGCCTTCTCAGAAGGTGGTGGACCACCCTGCCGGCGGTCGCCATGCCGCTCGAAGCGACGATGACCGCTGGCTTGCGCCGGCTATTGAGCCGCTTGGATTGGGCGACGCTGCGGCAGCGGTTGAACAGTGAGCCGGCGAACGGACTGCCCGCGTCCTGGACCATCTCGGCCAGCTCTTCGTCGTGTTCGGCCTTGGCTCGGTCGTAGAGCTCGGTGGCGGTGATCGCCATCGGGCTATCGAGGAAGACATCCTTCGGGTCGAGCTGACCTTGGTCGGCGAGCTCGGCCAGGTGATAGAGCACCTCTTGGGTGCGACCGAGAGCGAAAGCGGGAATGATCACGGTGCCGCCGCGGCGGAAGGTATCGCGGATCACTTCGCCGAGAATCCGGCGTGAGTCCTCGGTGCGGTGGGTGCGATCGCCGTAGGTCGATTCGAGAACCAAGGTTGAAATTGCCTCGTTGGGTGGATCGGGATC
>QIHU01000147.1 GCA_003231035.1 Acidobacteriota bacterium | reverse complement strand
CGAGTCGCCGCCCACGCAAGAGTTTGGGATCACCCGCGCAGTGGCCTAAGGTTGCGGGCAGGATCCAGCACGGTGCACGGATCGGTCCACGCAGGAAAAGCGCCCGTGCGTGTCTGAACCCGAAGGGTGAGTTGCGCGGGCGCCCGGAGTGGACCGACAAAGGAGTGCACTTCTCCCCCACGCGACCGCCCGGTCACCGCGCGGGTGATCCCAAACTCGCTCCCTCAGCTAGGGATAATCGTCCAACTCTTGAAACGGCAACCCACACGGATAAAAGAGATTGAAAACCGGCTGCTCGATCTGCTCCGCGAAGCCAAGAAACAGCGGCCCATACTTCTCAATCGGCGACTCCCCAGCCTCAACAGTCTCGTAATCCGCCACCTCAATCTCCAAAGCCTTAGCCATCTCTTCCAAAGTCTTACCCTTGCGCTCACGATGCCCCTTGATCAGGCTCCCCGCCTGCCCCTGCTTCGTATCCTCACTCCTCCCACTCTCGGCCAACAGCCGCGAGGTCGGAGTCTCCAGCTCGATGGCGATCAAGGCGAGCTTCGGGCCCCATTCTTCAGCCTGCGACTCGCCAGCTTCAATCTGGGTATAGTCCTCGGCTGAGATTCCGAGCCCGGCAGCCGTCTCTTCAATCGACAGTCCCTTGTTTTCCCGTTCTTTCTTTAGCACGTCTCCGAGCTTCACGATGAATCCTCCTGGTCCAAGATCGTCGGCTCTGGCTCGCTGCGACCGTATCGGCCACAGAGCACCGTAGCCGGCCGGAATAGCCGGTTCTTTTCACTAAGTGCACCAGCTGAGCGGCTCGTGACAGCCGCGAGCAGCTTACTCTGCCCATGCTACGCTGGAGAGCGCACGGGACGACACTATCGCACCGCTCTCTCGACAGCGTAGGAGGTACGCTCACCATGGTTATCGCCGACCCAGAAACAGTCACCCCGCAGGTGGCGGGTATCGATTTTTCACTCACCGAGGAACAGCGAGCCATCCAAGAAATGGCTCGCGACTTCGCCCGCAAGGAGGTCGATCCGATCGTCGATGAAATCGACGAAGCGCAGCGCTTTCCCCATGAGGTGATGGCCAAAGCGGGGGAACTCGGTTTCCTAGGGATGATCTTCCCGGAAGAGTATGGCGGTGTGGGGCTTGGCTATGTCGAATACGTATTGGTGATCACCGAATTGTCGAAGGTCGAGCCGTCGGTCGGGATCAGTATCGCGGCGCACAATTCGCTGTGCAGCAACCATATCTACAAGTTTGGTAGCGAAGAGCAGAAGCGCAAGTGGCTCGTTCCCTTGGCCCAGGGCGAGAAGATCGGTGCTTGGAGCTTGACCGAACCTGACGCCGGTTCCGACGCCGCCGGCACCCGTAGCCGGGCCGAGAAAGTGGATGGAGGCTGGATTCTCAATGGCGCCAAGACCTTCACCACCCACGGCTCGGTGGGCGATATTTGCGTGGTTTTCGCGGTCACCGACGCGGCTGGGGAGCGTCATCGCAACATCTCCGCCTTCGTCATCGAAAAGGGGGCGGAAGGCTTCCGTTCAGGCAAGAAAGAGAACAAGTTGGGCATCCGCGCCTCCGACACCGCCGAGGTGGTGATGGAAAACTGTTTTGTTCCCGACCATCACCTTCTTGGCGAGGAGGGCGGTGGTTTCAAGCAAGCAGTGGCCATCCTCGACGGTGGCCGAATCTCGATCGCGGCGCTGGGTCTAGGGATTGCCATCGGCGCTCATGAGACGGCGCTCGCTTACGCCAAGGAACGGCAGCAGTTCGGCAAGCCGATTGTGCAATTCCAAGCGATGCAATTCGCTTTCGCCGAGATGGCGACCCGCATCGCCGCCTCAGAAGTGTTGACCTTTGCCGCCGCGCTGGCCATCGACAAGGGCGAGCCGGTGACTCGACTCTCCTCGCAGGCCAAGCTCTACACCAGCGAGACGGCGGTCTTCTGCTCGGAGCGCGGGGTACAGATTCACGGGGGCTACGGTTTCGTCAAGGACTACCGGGCTGAAAAGTACTATCGCGACGCCAAGATCTGCACCATCGGAGAGGGCACCAGCGAAATTCAGCGCCTGGTCATCGCTCGCCGGCTCCTCAGCGGCCAATAGGAATCAAGGGAGGCGGCGATGGTGAAGGGAGTCGATCACGTTGGCATCGCGGTGCGCTCGATCGACGAAGCGCGCCAGTTCTATGAGGCTCTGGGGCTCGAAGTCGAGTCGATCGAAGAGGTGAAGTCCGAAGGGGTGCGGGTGGCGATGATTCCTCTCGGAGCGCTTCGCATCGAGTTGCTGGAACCCTTGGAGGACGACTCTCCAGTCGGTCGATTCTTGACCAAACGCGGGCCGGGAATTCACCACATCTGCCTAGCGAGCAGCGACGTTCAGGCCGATTCCGAAGGGCTGCGCGCCAGCGGTGTCTCCGTTCTTCGCGACCGACCGACCCTTGGGGCGGGCGGTCACCTCGTGCAGTTCATCCATCCCAAGAGCGCGGGAGGGGTGCTCTACGAGTTGGCGCAAGAGTCGGCGGAGCTAGAAGACTAGAATTGTACGTGGCGGACGAAGAACTCCGACGGTTCGACCTCTTTGTTGGTGAGCTGGCTGGCTAACTGAGGGGTGATGAAAAACTGACCGGCACGGGTTCGGGTGGCGGTCAGGATCAGGAGTTCTAGCCCTTCGATCTGGTTGCCGTGGTTCTGGCGCAGCTGATCTAGCGCGGCGGCGCACGCGGTGAGAGTGCGAAAGACCGCGGATTCCGAGCCGGCGATCACTAAGACGAACGGCCGCCGAGAAGTGGTGCCTTGAAAGACTCTGGCCGCCTCGACCCCTTGACTGACAAAGAAAGTCTCGAGTTCGCTGGACAACGCGGCGTTGGCCAGCGGTGTGTGATCCAGCTTGGCGAGATCCGGGTCGTCGGTCGCGACGCGATGTACGGTTGAGTTGGCGGTCGAGTCCGCTGACGTTGAGGTCGGTCGCCGGGAGGCGCCCGGCAAGTGAGTGGAGTTGTTGCCTGGCCGGGTGAGATCCGAGATTCGTTTGGGGCGAGGAGCGTTGATCGGTTTTCCGGGCTCGATCCGGCGCCGTTGACCGTCCTCGATGACAATGGCGGTTCCCAACTCAACGACGTTGGCCTGACGGGTTCGTTCGACGTCGATCTGGTCGGCGGGTAGGAACGTCTCAGTGCCGCTGGGCAGAGTGATGAAGGCCTTCTCCCCTTCGATCCGGTACTTGTCCTTGGCGATGATCTTCGAACCATCCTTGAGCACCACCGTGTAGGCGGTCGCCACATTGGCAATGAGCAAGAAGGCGAGAACGCTAGCCGCGACCAAAATGGGCAGCTTGAGCCGGTCCAGATAGGACGAGCAGCGATGTTGAGACTGGATCATGAGGGAAGGGACCTCCGGAACATTGCGGGACGTTGGGGCGGGGCCTCGCGGGGTTGGCGTCCAGCCGGGTGCGGTTCGTCTGTGGGGTATCATAGCGGTTCGCGGCCCGGCGAGGATCCCAGACTCCATGTCTCCACTTT
>QIHU01000011.1 GCA_003231035.1 Acidobacteriota bacterium | reverse complement strand
ATAGGGGGCATCGGTTTCTCCATTCGGTGAGTTAGAGGCGCATTCCTGTCCTCGATAGCGACAACCGACCCGGCTACTTGTCATCGCCCCAGGAACCCCGCTTCCTTGAAGGGACGCTACGGGCTGCTAGAGTTCGCGACGAAGATCCACTACGAAACTCCGGGTCAACCCAGATGAAACGGTCCCCCCTTCTGCCCGTGCGCGACTTTCTACGCCACCACTATCGCCACTTCAACGCCGCCACGGTGGTGGCGGCGGCCGAGGGGTGGCGCGATCAACTGGCGGCGGGTAACCGGATGTTCTTGACCCTGGCGGGGGCGATGAGCACGGCGGAGCTGGGGCTGTCGTTGGCTCCGCTGATTCGCCAAGAGAAGGTGCATGCGATCTGTTGCACCGGCGCCAATCTGGAAGAGGACCTGTTCAATCTGGTGGCCCACGACCACTACCGGCGCATTCCCGATTGGCGTTCGTTGAGTGCCGAGGAAGAGTTGCGATTGGCCGAGGAGGGGCTCAACCGGGTGACCGATACCTGCATTCCCGAAGAGGAAGCGATGCGGCGCATCGAAGGTGCGGTGCGGGAGCGCTGGAAGAGGGCGGCGGCGGCCGGGCAGCGCGATTTGCCGCACGAGTTTCTGTACCAAGTATTGCGCTCGGGAGAGCTCGAAGAGCACTACCAGATCGATCCCGCCGACAGCTGGATGGTGGCCGCCGCCGAGCGCGATCTACCGCTCTTCGTGCCCGGTTGGGAAGACTCCACCCTGGGCAACATGTTCGTCGCCTGTCACCTGCGCGAAGGGCTGAGCCTCGACACCGTACTCGCAGGCACCCACTACATGCGTCGGCTGATCGAGTGGTACCGCGAGGTGACGCGAGACTCGGCCGTCGGTTTCTTCCAGATTGGCGGCGGGATCGCCGGAGACTTCCCCATCTGCGTAGTGCCCTTGCTCTCTCAGGATCTCAAAGAAGAGGCGACTCTGTGGAGCTACTTCTGTCAGATCAGCGACAGTACGACTTCCTACGGTTCGTACTCAGGAGCGGTACCTAACGAGAAGATCACCTGGGGCAAGCTCGACCCCCAGTCACCCAAATTCATCATCGAGTCCGACGCCACCATCGTCGCGCCGTTGATCTTCGCCTATGTCCTGGAAGAGGAGCCCTCAGCCGAAGGTCTTGGTCAGGTGTAAGACGGCCTGACGTTGCCACCACACCCAGTTGTGGGAAACGTCGTGGCCCCAGATGTCGCGCTCGTGGCTAATGCCTTTGGCTTTGAGCAACTCGGCGAGCTGGATGGTCTCTTCGATGCACCCCTCTTCCCACGGTCCCTGGCCGCAGACCAGGGTTAGATGGGTGTTCTCTTGCACCCGCTCCAGCGGCTCGCCGTGGAGGTTGGGTACGAAGGCGATGGGATTGTTGAAATAGACGTCGGCGTTCGAGCGGCCCTCGGTGAACGAAGTCATGTTGTAGCGGCCGCTCATGCACAGCGCGTAGTGAAAGGTGTGCGGGAACTTGAGCGCGAAGTTGGCGGCATAGAAGGCCCCGAGGCTGCACCCGCTGGTGGCGATGCGAGTCTCCGGATTACGGCAGTCCTCGCGGATGAAGGAAACCAGCTCGTTGCGCACGAAGAGCTCGTATGCCTGGTGCTGGCGTAAGCGCTCCGCCGGGTCGCCCTCTTTGTCGGTCCAGGTGCGCGAGATATTGGATTCGGCGCAGTAGAGTTTGAGCTTGCTGCCTTCGATGAGGGGCGCGAGGACGTCGATCATGCCCTGTGCGTCCCACTCATGGGCGAAGCCCGCCGCGGAGGGAAAGACCAGCAGAGGGGCTCCCCAGTGGCCGTAGCACCAGACGTGCATCGAGCGGCCCATCGATTGGCAGGGGATCATTTCGTGTCGTCGTCGCATGGTCGGATGGTTCCTGCAAGTTGGATTGGTGGGCGATCATAGCGCGCCGGGCGCTAGCTCCGTGTCGGTCGCCCCATGGTCGTCTAAGTCCTCTTTTTCTTGGAGGGGTAGACAGCATGATGACGATCCCACCAAACCACGTAGAACACGCCCTCCCGGAGGACGCCATAGAGACGACCTACTCCGCTGAGTCGAATTGAATGCAGCTCGTCGAAATCGTCGAGCATGGAGAAACGCCAAGCGGGATGGTATTTCCCATATTTCCGTCGGTCGATGGTGCCAGGGATCTTCCGTGTTGCGGGCACAACCGGCCCTATGGACGGAATCTTCTTCGTAACGAAGGGCTCCTCGAGATGCGGTTTTTTCTGCTTCGGCGAACGGATTTTTCGCCTTTTCTTCGCTGCCACTCAGTCGAGCGAGTCGTAGTATTCAGCCATCGCAGCCTGCGTGATCTGGTTTGAACCACGCTCCCCCGCGCGCAACCCTTTTCGTGCTTCGCGCCATGGCCGTTCACGGTGAGTAAGCTCACTCAGCCAGTGAGAAGATTTCTTTCCGTAGAACTTGAGCACCGCATCCACGGTCTCAGTCTCAACCTGATTCAGGCCGCTAGGGTCACCAGCAGGCCAATCTTCCAAGCGAAACTGTCCTCGATGTTGCCGATAGAGCGTGGGCACAACGGGACCGTTGGCCCAAGCTTCGATTTTGGCTCTGAACAAGGGACGTTCGTCCCATACCAGAGACCAAGCCTGGGAGTAATAGACGAGCTTCTGCAGTTTCATGGCCGTCATTGGACCGCTGCGTTGGAGTATGTATGCCGCGATATCGTCCACTCTAGCCATCTGCTTGTCTCCTTTCTTCAGCTGTCGCCGCGCGTCTCGATAGCATCCTACAGGCGCTATCGAGACGCGCGGCGACAGTGTCAATCACCGAGCTAGAAGTCAAGGTAAAGTGCTGTAAAAAAAGGACTTAGAGGTAATCGGCTGAGTGTTCAGTAGGTCGTTTGTTCCCAACGATTTACGCTTTGTTCGCGCCCTGTCGATTTTTCCATAATCCACGGCCGCTCCTTCTGTGATGAGGGCACAGGCGTCACTTCTCCCTGCCGAGTTTCTAAGAGCCGATGGTAGCCTGCACGGATGAGAAGATCACTATCGATCTTGTGGATTCGTCCCTGCTTGCCTCTTCTTGCCTTGCTCATCTGCCTCGCGGCGATGACCCTGGCCGGCTGTGCGCCAGCCACCAACGACGGCGACCCGGTTGTCGATCCCGCGAGGGACGCCCCGGGCCACTCCCTCGCGGCGGCGTTCGACGAGGCGAGCTACCGGGAAGAGCTAGAGAGCTGGCATCAAGAGCGCGACGAAGAGTTGCGGGCCGAGGGCGGCTGGCTGAGTGTGGTTGGCCTCTATTGGCTCTCCGAAGGGGAGAATCGATTCGGCTCCGCCGCCGACAACGATGTAGTCTTCGCCTCCGCCCAGGTGGCGGAGCACGCGGGGAGCTTCCTCTACAGCGAAGGGGTGGTCACCGTGCGGGCCGAACCCGCGGGGTTGACCCACGCGGGCGAGCCGGTGATCGAGATGGCTTTGGAAACCGATGCCGAGGGTGAGCCCAGTGAACTGAATCTGGGCAACCTGACCTTCTTCCCCATCCACCGAGTCGACCGGATGGGAATCCGCTTGAAGGACAGCGAACGGCCCGAGCGCAAGAGCTTTAGGGGCAATGAGCGCTACCCCGTCGACCTGTCCTGGCGCGTCGCGGCTCGATTCGAGCCCTACCCGGAGCCCAAGGCGATCAAGATTCCGAACATTCTCGGCACTGAGTTCGATTCCACCG
>QIHU01000759.1 GCA_003231035.1 Acidobacteriota bacterium | reverse complement strand
CTCAACCCGGATGTGGTCTTACCCCCCGACTTCATCGCGCGCGCCTTGTCGCTGTTGGCCCAGCAACCGTCCGACGTGGGTACGGTGGCGCCGCTGCTGCTGCGAGCGGATGGCAAGGTCGATTCGACCGGCTTGGTGATCGACCGTTTCCGGCGGGTCTACGACCGAGGCCGGGATGAGGCGAGCGCGGCGGCCTACCAGGAGGAAGAGGATGTCGCCGGCTGTAGCGGCGCGGTGGCGCTCCATAGGCGCGCCATGCTGAGCGATGTCAGCGTCGATGGTCAGCCGCTCGACGACCTTCTCTTCGCCTATTACGACGACCTCGATCTCTCCTGGCGAGCGCGACTGCGCGGTTGGCGTTGCCGCTATCTGCCGCAGCTGGTGGCGACGCACCGGCGTGCAGGCCGCAACGCCTTGCGCCGGATGCCGGGGCGCGCGGCCAAGGGTGAGCGCGGAGCGCGCGAACAGACTCTGGTGGTGCGCAACCGTTTCCTAGTCATCGCCAAGTGTGAGCGGGGGCTCGATCTGCTCAAGTCGCTGCCTTGGTTGATCCCCTTCGAAGTGGCGCGGCTCCTCTTCTTGACTCTGCGCGCGCCGCGCGCCTTGGCCGCCTACCCGCAAGCGTTGGCGGCTTTGCCGGCGGCGCTGCGCGCAAGGCGGCGAATTCAGCGACGATGCCGCACCCGGCCAGCGGTAGTGGTGGGGTTGGCATGAAGGTGCTGCACGTCATCGACAAGTCCTACATCGGCGGCGGCCAAGCGGCGGTGCGCAACTTGCTGCGCGGGGCGCGCGGCAGCGAGGTGGAAACTCACCTCAGTTGTCGCGACGGCGGGCCGTTGGTGGCCGACGCCCGCGCCCTGGGCACGCCCGTCCACCCGGTACCGTTCGACAAGCGCTTCCGCCCCGGCCCGTCTCGGGCAGTGTCGGGTATCGCCCGCCGCGAGGGGATCGACGTGGTCCATGCGCACGGCCTTGTGGCGGCGGCCTACTGCACCCTGGCCCGCTCCTTCTTTGGCCTGCGGGTGCCGCTGCTCTACCACCAACACGGCTTCCACGATCACAATTATTCTCGCTGGACCCTCGCTCCGCGGCGCGCCGCCGAGCGGGCCGTGTGCAGGCGGGCCGACCGGGTCATTCCGGTTTCTTCGGCCGACGCCAAGCGGCTTCGAGAAGAGAACTACGCCGCCGAGAAGCAGATCGAGTTGGTCTACTACGGCATTCCCGAGCCGGCCGCGACGGCGGACGAGGTCGAAGCGGCGCGGCGCGACAGCGGCTGGAGCGCGGGGACACCGATCGTCGGCCTGGTCGGGAGGTTGCACGTGCAAAAAGGGGTCGACATCTTTTTGCGCGCCATCGCGCGGGTGGCCACCCAGGCGCCGAAGGTCCGTTTCGTGATCGTGGGTACCGGCGAGTTGGAGGCGCGGATGCACGCGCTTTCCAGCGAGTTGGGGCTTGGGCCTCGGCTGCGCTGGGTCGGTGGGCGCTCCGCTTTCCCCTTCTTGCCCCTCTTCGATGTCGCGGTGCTCTCTTCGCGCTGGGAGGGTTTGCCCTTCGTCTTGCTCGAATACATGGCCGCGAGTCGAGCGATCGTCACCACCGACGTGCCGGGCTGCCTAGACGCGGTGGGCGAAGAGGAGGCGCGGATCGTGCCGCGCGACGATCCCCAGGCGATGGCGGAGGCTATACTGGATTTGGTCAACGACCGCACCTTGGCGCAGGCCAGCGCCCGAGCCGCGCGGGTCGCCTTCGAGGGGCAGTTCTCCCTTGCGGTGATGACTCGACGGTTCGCCGAAGTGTATGGGGAAGTTCAGGGGGAGGTGCCATGAGAGTGGGTCGCGCTCGGTCTGGGTTGCTCGGTGAGGGCGGTGGCTCCTTCGCGGCGCTGGCGTTGGCGTTGGCCCTCGGCGGCTGCACCGTCACCCCGACCCCCGAACCGCCGCCCCAAGAGGGCGTTGCCCGGGTCCGCATTGACGCGGCGGCGCTGGGCCACAAGGTCAACCCGCTGCTCTTCGGAATGCACATCGAGTGGGTCGACAACGGCAACGGCTTGCTCGATGCCGAGCAGCCGCGGCTTCGTTCCGAGGTGATCGACTTGCTCAAGCCGCTGGGAGTGCCCCTGTTTCGGTTCCCGGGCGGAATTCATGCCGACTACTACGATTGGCAAGACGGCTTGCGCCGGCCGGAGAGGCGTGGCGAGAGCGCCAATGCCTTCACCGGCAAGGCGGAGAGGCACCGCTTCGGCACCCCCGAGTTCGCCAGGTTGCTGCTGGCCACCGGGGCGGAGTCGTTGATCACCGCCAACTACGGAACCGGCTCGCCCGAACTGGCGGGCGGCTGGGCGCGGGCGTTGTCCAAGGCGCGGGTCGAGGCGCGCTACTGGGAGGTGGGCAACGAGATCTACCTGGCCGATCCCAACGCCGACGCCCCCAACGGCCGGGCGATCCATCGACCTCCCGAGCGCTACGCTGAGGACTATCCGGCCTTTCGCCAGGCGATTCGCGAGGCGCTGCCCCAGGCCCAGGTTGGCGCCATTGCTCACTTCGATACCGGTGCTTTCCCGCTCGCCCCCGAGGGCAATCGAGATTGGAGCGAGCGCATGCTCGCCGCCTTGCGGACGAAGGTCGACTTTCTGGCGGTGCACAATGGGTACGCGCCGGTGATCATCGACGACCGCTTCGATCTCAACAACGCCGGCCAGCGCGCGGCCGTCTACCGGGCGACCTTCGCGGCGGCCGAACAGGTGCGGGAGAATCTGCGTACCATCGAGGCGAAGGTGGCCGAACTATCTCCGCGCAACGTCGGCGTGCCCATCGCCATCACCGAGCATGGCCCGCTCTTTGGCCTCAGCGGCCGGCCCGGCCACCATGCCGCCTATGTGGACCAGTCGCGGACCCTGGCCGCGGCCATCTACGTCGCTTCGTTTTTCAACGTCATCTTGGCCGAACCTTCGGTCTTCATGAGTTGCTATACCAACCCGATTCATCGCTGGTACGGCAGTCTGTTGACCGACACCGAGGGGGGGCTGGTGCGCACGCCGACCTACTACCTCTACCGGTTGTATCACCAGCGTTTCGCCGCTCAAACGGTGAACACGCAGGTCGAGTCGCCTACCTTCGACGCTGGGCAAGTAGGGCTGGTCAAGGCGCGCCAGGGCGTCGCGGATTTGGTGGCCAATGCCAGTCGGGACGCCGATGGTGGGAGACTGACCGCCATTCTGGTCAACCGTAGCCTCAATCGCACCTTGACCACCACCGTCGAGCTGACCGGCTTCGAGCCCAAGACGGTCGATTGTCAGATCCTCACCGCGGCCGGCGCCGGGGCCCTCAACGGCCCGGGGTTGTCGCGCTCGACCCTCACCTCTGGCGACGAGATTCAACCGCGACCCTTCGCTTGTGCCTCGGCTGCCCGTTTCGAGGTGACCCTACCCCCTGCTTCGATTCTGAGCCTGGAGGCGAGACGTTGAAATACTCAAAGCTATGCTGGTCTCGACGGTGGTCACCGGTTCTGCTGGCCTGTCTTGGGTGGGGTCTGGTCTTGGCGCCGC
>QIHU01000565.1 GCA_003231035.1 Acidobacteriota bacterium | reverse complement strand
CACCCAGCTGTACTCCAGCCACTTGACCTGCGGCGTCTTGCCGCCCTCAACCGCCCTCTTCAGCGCCGGAGCGTACTCGGCGGCGAAGGCTAAGGCGGTGCCGGAGACTTGCTCGAAGTCGCCGGCGTACCAGTCGTAGAGCTTAGTCAACCAGACGGTGTTGCTGGCCGCGTCGTAGCGCAGCCAGCGATCGTGGCTGTGGGTATAGCTCATCTGGGCATTCAACTGCTCATCGAGGCGGCCGGCGTCGAAGGCTTCCCTGGCCAGCGGTGGGCAGCCGATGCTGGCGCAGTTGACGGCGAAGTGGATTCGGGGCTCTTTGAAGTTGGGGCGGATTTGCTGGTGTTCGATATCGGAGAGCGTCCACTGATGGCCGGCGAGGTTCCAGCTCCGCCCGTCCCACCGTTGATCGGCGGGGATATCCTTGATGGAATCCAGCGGATAGTGGTCCAGAATCAAGCGCAGGGTGAAGGCGTTGTAGCCGTTGATCAGCAGGGCTAGCTTTTGGTCGCGGCCGAGGGCGTCAAAAGGCGCGGTGGCCAGCGCCGCGATGTAGCGATCGAGCGCCGCCGGCTCGGCGGCCAAGCCGGCGTAGTCCACCCATCCGTCGGCGTCGACGAAACGGCTGAGAACGGAAGTGAGCTCGGAGTGGTCGAAGCGCGGCCCGTCGGGTTTGGCCTCGTAGCTTTCCGCCAAGGTGGCGGCGGGGGGGCCGCAGGCGAGAACGAGTAGGAGTGGCAAGCAGGCGGCGAGCCAGTGGCCCTTCTGGGTGGGCTTGCGGTAGGGGTATGGCTGTTGTCTTCTCATGGTATTGAGTTCCTCCTCAAGAGATCGGCGACACCTGAAGTACGCGAGGGAGGCCGAGGCCGATTCAAAAAATCTGTACCAACGGCAGGTAGACTCGGCGCTGTAATCCTAAGCTGTGATCTTAAACCGTGCGGCACCACTCGTGGCTTGCTACGGGCCGCGCGGTGAACCGGCTACCGAGTCATGTCGAATCCCTTGTCTTTCAAAGTCCTTCCCACCGAGTTCTATCGCCGCCCTGCCGAGGAGGTGGCGCGCGATCTGCTGGGCCGGTACCTGGTTCGCCGGCTGGGTGGACGGCGGTTGGTTTTACGCTTGGTCGAGACGGAGGCCTATCTGGGCGCCCCCGACCGTGCGAGCCACGCCTGGAACGGTCGGCGCACGGCGCGGGTGGAGAGTCTCTATTTGGCCGGTGGCCACAGCTACGTTTACCTCATCTACGGCATTCACCATTGCGTCAATGTGGTGACCGGAGAGGCGCAGGTGGGGTCCGCCGTTCTGCTCCGCGCCGGGGAGGCGGTTGAGGGAGGCGAGGAGATGGCCGTGAACCGTGGCCTCACTCGCACACCCCGCTCCGGTGACCTGGCCGGCGGCCCCGGAAAGCTCTGCCAGGCCCTTGGTATCGATCGCGAGCAAGACGGGATCTCGCTGCGAGCCGGCGAGCTGACCCTGACCCACGGACAAGCGGTCGAGTCGTCGCGGATCGCCAGCGGACCCAGAGTCGGCATCGACTACGCTGGAGAGGCCGCTGCCTGGCCCTTACGCTTTGCCATCCAAGGCCACCCAGAGGTTTCCAAACCGAAGTTATAGGTTTCGGCGGGCGGGTGGCTATTCGAAGTGGATATAGCCCGAAGAGAGCAGCCGGAAGAAGATCAGGAGGCCGTCCAGCTGTTGGATTGGGCTGATCTTGAGGATCGAGTCGAGGTCGTAAGTGCCGTTGATGCGGGTCAGGATGAAGCCCTGCTGCGGAGTGATGTCGAGGTCCGTAAGATCCTGCAAATTGACCTTGAGCTTCGGCGTGGCGGTGGTGATGACTCCTGCCTCCGCCACCGCCTGGCGGATCCTCTCTTCGCCCCGCTCGACCGCCGCCTGAACCTGCTTGTCGTCGGGCTCAAGGCTGCGCGCGGCGCGTAGATGGCGCAGCGCGAGCTCATAGCTCTTCGCGATCAAGTGATCGGCGGCGGTGTGCAGCAACGCTTCGGCGCCGAAGGAGGAAGGGTCGCTCTTGGCCTCCTCTTCCGCCCTGTTGGCCCAGCGCGGAACCACCAGTTTGAGCTTGCCGTCCCGGATTTGGTCATAGAGGAGCTTGCACACTCGAAACTCGCCGGAGTGCGTCTGCAAGCAGATCTCCTCAACGGTGAGATCGTCGTTGATCAGACTGAGGATCTGCAGAGCACCGGTGTCGTATTCCGGCACTTTGAGTTCGCCGACGCTCACCGGAATGGCCTGCAAGGTGGGAATGACCCTGCGCACTTCGATCCACTCGTCGGCGCGCCGTGCCCCTTCAAAGACCAGGGCGGCGACATCCATGTCAATCGGGATCAGATCCTCGCGCAGCCTCTCACCATCGCGGAATCGAAACTCGGCTTCATTCCAAGAGAAGATGTCGTAAATGCTCTCCTCGGCCTTGAGCCGTAAGACGCGCTGCAAGTCGGGCTCGGATACGGCCCCGATGGTGACCAAGATCTTGCCCAACAGGTAATTGTTGGACTCTTGCATCTCGATCGCCTTGGAGAGTTCCATTTCCGTGATCAGCCCGTGGCTGACCAAGAAGTGGCCCAGGTACTCCTTGGGGTCGGTCGAAGAGGTCGAGACCACCCGGCCGGAGCTGAAGAAAATCTTCTTCTCGACCTTGCCGCTGCTGATATCCAGACAGCCGGTTTTCAGGCCGTTGCTGAGCCACTGCAACAGCTCGGAGAGCTGCATGGTGTTGAGGTTGCCAGCAATGCTCATGGCTAGTGTCCCGCCCAGGGGGCGATGGACTCACGGCAGTAAGGGGCGCGCGGCGGCATGTGTGAGGACGGGTGAGATCAGCTACGAGCCGGCGTGGTGCCGGTCTGGCCTTGGTAGTGGCTCGAGGAGCCCGGTTCCCCGTAGGCAATCTCGGGTTCGGATTCCATGGCGATGAAGATCAGCTGCGCGATGCGCCGCCCAGCTTCGAGGACGAAGGGGACGGGGCCGAGGTTTTGCAGCTCCAGGGTGATGTTGCCCTCGAATCCTGGGTCGCACCAGCCGGCCAGAGAGTGGTTGATCCATAGTCGGCCGAGGGTCGACTTGAGCTTGAGATCGCAAGCGACCGAACGCGGGATGCGTACATACTCCAAGGTCGAAGCGAGGACTACTTCGCCAGGGAAGAGCTTGACCCGCGGTGCTTGGAAGCGCTCAGGATCCCGCGTCGGACACAGCCAATGGTCGCTCACCCGCACGTCGTAGCTAGCGGCGTTGACTTGGTCTGGGTCGAACGGTTCGGCTCCGCCGTTAGCGCCCCACTGGCGAATCCAAGAATCGGGTTTGATCATCGTTAGGGTCTCCGCTCTCTCACCGGCCTTACGGCGCACGCATGAACGCGCTGGGATGCGCCTTTCCAGAGGCGGCGCACCCGTCTCCTAGGTGAAAAGAACCGGGGTTGTCAGCTTATCGCGATGTATGGTGTCGACAAAGCGGATGAGCTTGCGCGGCAGGGACATGAACAGGGTAGTGGTGCGCGTGCCACCACCGAAGAACCGAACACCCTTGAGCAGCTGGCCATCGGTCAC
>QIHU01000008.1 GCA_003231035.1 Acidobacteriota bacterium | reverse complement strand
GTCGACTCCGACTCGATCGGCTGGAAGTACCCCTTCTCGGGACAGCGCAGCAACCAGTCGACCAACCCCTGATTCTTGGGTGGCTCCCTGAGCACCAGCCGGTACTCTCCCCGATCGAGCCGCTCGATCTCGAACTCTTGCCCGGCCTCGATTCCGTCCTGCTTGCGGATCTCGGCGGGCAAGACAATCTGTCCCTTGGTGGAAACGGTGGTCTTCATGAAGGTAAGATGTCGTCTTACAGCCCTAAAGTCAAGCTAGCACGCGAACTGATTGGCTGGCTCGCCCCCCCGTCTTCGCGTGCAGCGATCACGACTTTCGCGTTCGCACGCTCTTCCACGAGGCTATTCACCGGCAGGGGGTCCTGGTGCCCAAGGAGGAAGAGTTGTACCGGTGGGACCGGGAGAACTGGACTCGGCAGAGGACTGAGGAGGCCCTGAAGATGGCGGATGGCTACGCCCTGTTCATCTGGGAGGTGGTCAAGGGCAAGAAGACACACGGTAGTTTGAGGTAAAGCGCAGCGCCCTGAGATCTCACCCCGGCGAGCAGCTCACCCGAGGAAACCATGAGTAGCGACCGCACCGTCCAACCGATTGCGAGCCTTGGCGTGGCGACTGGATTGCAGCGCGCCACCGAGCCATCGACAAGGGCGAAGGACGGTGGAGCGGGAAAGATCTTGCCAGCGGGTGATCCCGGCCGCGAGGGACCCCCAAGAACAAGAAGCAGTCGTTCCTCAGAGCCCATCGGACTCTCCGCCGCCCGTTACCCGAGATCGTTCCTTAGCGGCTATTCCACCGAGAACGACTGCAACTCGACAGGGATGAGCGCCGTGGCTTCGGTGATGAAGCGGGCGCTGACGCCGGAGATTTTCGTTTCCACCAGATTGCCCGTTCGGTCGACCTCGTGTACGCCGCCGCCGTTGGTCGTGAGGATGTTGCCGTTGGGGAGCTCGTAGACGCCTCGATTGCTGCCAACAGCGGCCGGGTTGTAGACACCGATCACCGAGCCGAAATCGATTTCCACGATCCCTTCCTGAGTACCGCTGAAGTTACCGACGAGGAAAACACCCGTACCATCGGGAGCCCCCGCGGGAGCGCCCGGGCCGACCGGTGCGATCTGCTCCGGGAAACCGTTGATCGCAATGATGTCGGAGACGTGTGCGCCGGTGCTCGAGTCGAAGGTGTGGATCGTGTCACTGTCGATGCCACTGATAATCAGGTCTCCGACCCCCTCGGCGAAAGCATCGACAAGAATTCCGAATGGGCTGCCGAGCCCGCCGGTTCCGGGTGTCACCAGGTTGCCCAGGCTGTTGCCCGAGGTATCGAACATGGCGATGGCGTCGGCGTTGGTGCCGCTGCCGACGGTGACCAGCAGATTGCCGTTGGGCAAGAGGGCGATGCCTCGGATGTTGTCGAGAATCGCCGTGTTAACCCCACCGGCGGGCGCGAACACGCCCAGGTAGTTGCCTTGCAAATCGTACTCTTGCACAACGTCATTGCCTTGATCGGAAACCAGGATGCTGTCGCCGGCTGACGACAAGATGGCCTGGATCGGAGTGTTGAGGTTGGTGGGGTCGGCGGGGATGAAGTTGGCGTCGACCAGATCGCCGGTCACGGGGTCGAAGCGCATTACTCGATCGTTGGTCGAGTCGGGGATCAACAAGAAGTCCTGCAAGCTAGGACCGTTCCCTTCGGTCACCGTTTCCGGGATGAGGACCGGCGCCTCCATCGGCAGGTCAACACCGCGCCGTTCGGCCTGCTCGCGGGTGATGCGCTGCGCCGAAAGGGCTGGAACGAGTAGCGCGCTACACAGTAAACAGGCGACCAGAGTGGTGGGCAGGTAGCCCCGTGGTTTCTTCATCGCGAATGCTCCCCCTGTATCGGTCGGTCCATCTCCAGGTTCTGATCTAGCGCCGAGAACTGGATGCCGACATCCAATTTTAGTTGATGCTGTCCATCCTACCATCCAGAGAAGTGCAATCGGCGGGCGGAAGTGGATTGTGGCTGGGGCCGAGGCTTCCAGTTGGATCCTCAACCTGGGGCTTCTTTGCCCATCTGCGAGACCCGCCACCACGGCAGCCCTGAAACAAATTCGCGCCGCCAACGCCTGTTCTCTGAGAGAACCCAAACTTCTGAGAGAACTCATCGATGACCCACTTTCCCGGCTCTCCCAAACTTCTGCGCGGCGGTCTGGTGTTGATAGACGCCGGCAACTCCGCGGTGCGGCGGGTGATTGCCTTGCAGTACAACCCGGAGACGATGTCGCGCTCCTTCCAGGTGAAGGGGATCGAGGGCGAGGGTGGGGATCGGTCGCAGGCGATGCGGCTGACCGGGCCGCCGGTCGAGACGATCAGCTTGGAGGCGGATCTGGACGCCACTGACGCCCTGGAGGATGGGGAGGCGACAGCGGCCGAAGTTGGTCTGTTGCCCCAGTTGGCGGCCCTCGAGACGCTGGTCTATCCGGCGGCCGCCGACCTCAAGGCCAACGATGGCCGGGCGGCGGCCGGCACGCTGGAGATCGCGCCGATGGAGACGCCGTTGGTCCTCTTCGTGTGGGGAGAACATCGCGTGCTGCCGGTGCGGGTCGCTGAGATCTCGGTCACCGAGGAAGCCTACGACCCCGACCTCAACCCGATTAGGGCCAAGGTCAGTCTGTCGCTGCGAGTGCTGAGTGTCGATGACCTCGGCTTCGATCACAAGGGCGGCAGCCTCTTCCTGTTGCATCACGAGGCCAAGGAGCGGTTGGCTGGCCGAGCCGCTTCCGGCGCACTGGGCACGCTCGGCCTTGGAGGCATTCCATGAGCGATCCGTTGAAGCGTTTGCTGGCCCCTTTGCCGCTCGAAACCCGCCTCTTTCCGCCCGACAGCCGCTACCACGGGCTGGAGACGACGACCTTGGTCGACGAAGACGGCGAGACGGTGGTCTACTTGAAACGGCGCTTCGTGCCGCCGCCTGAAGTGTTCGCCGACCTCACCGAGCACGTGGTCAGCGACGGCGAACGGATCGATCGTCTGGCCCACCGCTACCTGGGCGACGCCGAGCAGTTCTGGCGCTTGGCCGACCCCAACCGCGCCATGCGGGCCGAGGACTTGGTCGAAGAGGTCGGTCGCCGGTTGCGCATCACCCTGCCTCAAGGCGTTCCCGGAGCGCCGCGGGAAGAGTCGTGATCCAAGGGGTGCAGTTGACGTTGTTGGTCGGCCCGGCGGTGCCGGTGCCGGCGCCGCGCGCGGTGGTCGAAGCGCTGACCGACGTTGAGGTCTCAGTACCCACCACGGGGCCGAGCGTCTTCCAGTTGCGCTTCTCGTTGGCCAAGAACTCACCGCTGGCCACCCTCTTCTTGATCTCGGGCGGGAGCCCCTTGCCCATCCTGCGCGTGGTCTTGGTGTTGACCCTCGCCGGCCGGCCGCGACAGTTGATCGACGGCGTCGTCACCGGTACCGAGTTGGCTCCGGCGAGCGCGGGCAGTCTCGCCACCTTGACCGTGCGCGGCGAGGATCTGTCGCGGGTGATGGACTATTTCGAGCTCGACGGCCTGCCCTACCCGGCGATGCCGCCGGTGGCGCGGGT
>QIHU01000481.1 GCA_003231035.1 Acidobacteriota bacterium | reverse complement strand
GTCGACTCCGACTCGATCGGCTGGAAGTACCCCTTCTCGGGACAGCGCAGCAACCAGTCGACCAACCCCTGATTCTTGGGTGGCTCCCTGAACACCAGCCGGTACTCTCCCCGATCGAGCCGCTCGATCTCGAACTCTTGCCCGGCCTCGATTCCGTCCTGCTTGCGGATCTCAGCGGGCAAGACGATCTGTCCCTTGGTGGAAACTGTGGTCTTCATCAAGGTAAGATGTCGTCTTACGGCACTGAAGTCAAGTCACCACGCGGACGGATTGGCCGGCTCTTCCCCTGAAACAAATCCCCGTCACCCACGCCTGTCCTCTGAGAGGACCCAAATTTCCGAGAAAAGACTCGCATGACCCATTTCCCCGCCTCTCCCAAACTCCCACGCGGCAGTCTGGTGTGGATCGACGCCGGCAACTCCGCGGTGCGGCGGGTGATCGCCTTGCAGTACAACCCGGCGACCTTGTCGTGCTTCTGTCAAGTGAAAGGGGTCGACCTGGTTTGAGCGGCGACCGCACTGCCCAACCGAAAGCGCTGAGCAAGGCGACCCAGCTCCCAACGTCGCAAGCTCCGGCGCCGGTCCTCATCCAGCGAAAATGCGCCTGCGGCGGCACGCCGGGTGCGGATGGCGAGTGCGCCGAGTGCCGTAAGAAGCGGCTCTCCTTGCAGCGAAAGAACAGGAGCAGCGGCACTCAACCCGTGGCACCCCAGAGTCTTTCCAGCGTTTTGCGGCAACCCGGGCAGCCGCTGGGTACCGAGGTTCGGTCGTTCATGGAAGATCGGTTTGGCCACGACTTTGGCGGCGTTCGCATCCACACCGGGGCGCCGGCGCGAGCCTCGGCCAACTCGCTCAACGCGCTCGCCTTCACCGTCGGGCAGCAGGTGGTTTTCGGCGCTGGACAGTTCGCCCCGGAGACCGGAGCCGGTCGGCACCTGCTGGCCCACGAGCTCGCGCACACCGTGCAGCAGCAAAACGGTGCGGGCTCGGTGCCGATGCTCAAGGCCGGGTTCGCGATCGGCGAGGCCAACGGTGCTCTCGAACGCCAAGCGGAATCCACCGCCGATGCGGTCATCAACGGTGTCGGGCCGCTACCCGCTCTGTCGCCCGCTGGCGAGACGATTCAGCGAGCGCCTGCCGATGCAGCTCCGGTCGCTGACAGCGCCAGCGAACTCGACGAAGAGATTGACGGGCCGGTTCAGGCGGACCCCAGAGCGATCTCCTCTGAGGTCCCGACGGCGGTCGAGTTCCCGCGCGAGCGGTTGGAGCTGGTCGCGATCCACGCCTCGGCCGTCCCCGGAGAGTTTGCCCGTTACGAAGCAGTCAGCGAGGGGGGAACGGATCTGGCTCCCGGTCCCGTTTTCTGGCGCGTAACGGCCTCGCCCGCGATCAAGAAGGTGATGAAGATACGGCATCTGACCAGGGACGCCGGCGCCACTTCGCCGCGTCCGCTGACCCAGAGCGAGATCGAGCAGCGCCGTTGCAATGTGATCGAGATCCGTTTCGATGAAGAGCTGGTTCGTTTCGGTGGTCAGACCATCGACCTCGAAGTGAGCGGAGAATCGTTCTCCCCCGGAGGTGGAGACGAAAAGGCCACGCTCAAGATCCGGGGCGTCAAAGGCGGCAAGCTCACGGAACTGGAGAGTGCCGGCAAGGCGGGCGACGTCGGATCGGTGAAGTCGCTGCTCGGGGCCTCACCGACGGTCCTCGGGTGTGATCCAGATCAAGAGAAGATGATCTTCTCTGCCCTGGGTGGCGCCGTCTCCTTGGCCTCCAAAGCGCTGGCCCGCCTTGGAGGGGCTCAACCGAGCGAGCTGCTGCGCAAGAAACTCTTTGCCCCCGAGCATCCAGTGCGCATGGCGCTTCGGCGGAATTTCTTCCCTAGCAAGGGTGCGCTCGCTCGACTGGACTTGGAGGAAGTTCAGCAAACGATCGACGCGATCAAACCGCGGATTACCCGCGCCCGCAACGACCTCCTTACCGGAGGTGTTTTCAAGTGTTCGAGCGACTGCGAAACCGGAACGTGCGCGCGGCCCGAAGCAGCGGCCAGTGTCAACCTCAAGGACCTGGGGCGGAGCTCCGTGATCGATGTCTGTCATCCCTTCTTCGCGTGTAGCGATCACGACTTTCGCGTTCGCGCGCTCTTCCACGAGGCTATTCACCGGCAGGGGGTCCTGGTGCCCAAAGAGGAAGAGCTCTACCGGTGGGACCGGGAGAACTGGACCCGGCTGAGAACGGAAGAGGCCCTGAAGATGGCGGACAGCTACGCCCTGTTCATCTGGGAGGTGGTCAAGGGCAAGAAGACACACGGTAGTTTGAGGTAAAGCGCGCGGCCCCGAGATCTCACTCTGGCGGGCAGCTCGCTGCACGAGAGTTCATTCGCTGAAACAAATTCGCGCCGCCCACGCCTGTTCTCTACGAGACCCCAAACTTCCGAGAGAACACTCGCATGACCCACTTCCCCGGCTCTCCAAAATTGTTGCGCGGCGGTCTGGTGTTGATCGACGCCGGCAACTCCGCGGTGCGGCGGGTGATCGCCTTGCAGTACAACCCGGAGACGATGTCGCGCTCCTTCCAGGTGAAGGGGATCGAGGGCGAGGGTGGGGACCGGTCGCAGGCGATGCGGCTGACCGGCCCGCCGGTCGAGACGATCAGCTTGGAGGCGGAGCTGGACGCCACCGACGCCCTGGAGGATGGGGAGGCGACGGCGGCCGATGTCGGTTTGTTGCCGCAGTTGGCGGCCCTCGAGACGCTGGTCTACCCGGCGTCCGCCGACCTCAAGGCCAACGATGGCCGGGCGGCGGCCGGCACGCTGGAGATCGCACCGATGGAGACGCCGTTGGTCCTCTTCGTGTGGGGAGAACATCGCGTGCTGCCGGTGCGGGTGACCGAGATCTCGATCACCGAGGAAGCCTACGACCCTGACCTCAATCCGATTCGGGCCAAGGTCAGCATGTCGCTCCGGGTGCTGAGCGTCGATGACCTCGGCTTCGACCACAAGGGCGGCAGCCTCTTTCTGTTGCATCACGAGGCCAAGGAGCGGCTGGCCGGCCGAGCCGCTTCCGGCGCACTGGGCACGCTCGGTCTAGGAGGCATTCCATGAGCGATCCGTTGAAGCGGCTGCTGGCGCCCCTGCCACTCGAAACCCGCCTGTTTCCGCCCGACAGCCGCTATCACGGGCTGGAGACGACGACGCTCGTCGACGACGACGGCGAGACGGTGGTCTACTTGAAACGGCGCTTCGTGCCGCCGCCTGAAGCCTTCGCCGACCTCACCGAGCACGTGGTCAGCGACGGCGAGCGGATCGATCGTCTGGCCCACCGCTACCTGGGCGACGCCGAGCAATTCTGGCGCTTGGCCGACCCCAACCGCGCCATGCGGGCCGAGGACTTGGTCGAAGAGGTCGGCCGTCGGTTGCGCATCACCCTGCCTCAAGGCGTTCCCGGAGCGCCGCGGGAGGAGTCGTGATCCAAGGGGTGCACTTGACGTTGTTGGTCGGCCCGGCGGTACCGGTGCCGGCGCCGCGCGCGGTGGTCGAAGCGCTGACCGACGTTGAAGTTTCAGTAC
>QIHU01000727.1 GCA_003231035.1 Acidobacteriota bacterium | reverse complement strand
GACCGTTACCTCGGCGGTGAAACCGCTGCCGCCGAGGGAGGATGTAGTGAAGGTGACCGAGGCGACACCCAAGGTATTCGAGGGGCCGGTGATGGCGGTTTGGATCAGGTTAGTGCCGCTGCCCGGCACCCACTCGATCAGCTTGGCGGTAACGGTGGCGCCGGAGATCGGTTGGTCGTTTTCGTCGACCACGGTGAAGTCGGCGCGCAACAGTTGCTGGCCGGTGACGCTGATGCCCACCACGGACAACGCCGTCTGGCGAATGTGAATCGACTGGAACAAGTGCGCTTGGCTGGTGGGGCCGCCGGTGCCGGTGAGCAGCGTCGAAGTGCCCACGTTACCCACCGGATCGGCGCCCCGAATCACCAGGTCGTAGCTCTTGACCCCGGGATCGAGGCCGCGCACCACCATGGTGTGGCGCCGCTTAAGCTGGGGCTCGAAGCCGCTCCACACCGGGGTCGAGCTGCCGGAGGGGATGACGTCCACGCGGCTGTCCGCCTCTTCGTCGGTGTCCCAGCTGATCTTCGCCACTTGGGAGTTGACCCAGCGCAGGGTTTCGCCGGTGACCGCCGGTGCCACCGTCTCGGCCGGTGGCAGGCTGTTCGAGTCCGCCGGGTCCGACCCCAGGCGAACCTCGTAGCCATCGGGAAAGGTATCGCCGTCACTGTCCGAGTTGGCGGCGGAGGCGCCGAGGCCAGCCTCATCGCCGTCGAGGAGTTGGTCCATGTCGCGGTCGAGGCCAAGGCGGTAGCCCGAATCCACCGGCGTACCCATGAAGGTGAGGACGCCGGATCGGCTCCGCGCTAGCGTCACCAGTTGCGCGAAGGTGAATGGGCCCAAGCCGCTGCTGTTGGTCACGAACATCCCGCTGCTCCGGTCGTAGAGCATACCGACCGGTGTCACCCTGCCTGCTAGCTTCAGCCAGCCGCGGACCACCAGATCGCTGTGGCCGGCTCTAGCCTGCGGAATCTGGTAGCTCAGTACAGGCACGGTGGGAACCGCGCCCGCGGGACCGGCACTCGCCTGGTTCAGGGTCCAGGCGAAGGCGGTCGATGGCGCCATGCCACTGTCGAACTCGGTGACGAAGGTCGTGGTCAGGGCCGCCTGAGTGTCGTTGAAGTCGAAACCGGCGATGAAGTTGGCCACGGAAAACACAGTACCGAGGTTTAGAAATCCGAAGCCGCTGGCCGGCAGGGGGACGACGCCGTAGAGAACTATGTCGCTCTCCTTGTCGAACAGCCCGCGCAGCTGGGTTCCATCCCCGGCGGCGAGGTTCGCTACGTCGTTGTTGACTTGGTTGTTGGTACCGGAAGAGCCAGCCATCGAGTGGCAGTCGGCGCAGGTGACGTTGACCGTCGGGGTGCCACCCGTGGAGGGGTACTCGGTGGTGTCGGCGGAGACGGTATGGGCGGTCAACAGGGTGAAGCAGCCGAAGCCGGCGACAGCGTCGCTCGTGTAGACCCGCTCGGCATCCTGCTTCGGGTTGGGGGGATAAGAGAGGCGGAAGATGTAGTCTTGGAAGTCGCCAAAGTCCTGCGTGGTGATGGGCTGACCGCCGAGGAGGCCGGAGAAGGCGGCGTTGAAGTCGACCAGATCGTCCCGGTTTCCCTGCCAATGGAAGGGAGGGGTCTCCTCAATCCCCCGCAGGTCCATGGTCATCTTGACGTTGTTGTCGTCGCGCGCTTCCGGCGCCGCTGGCAGGTCTCCAGTGAAGTCGGCCAGATCCCAGGCCAGGCCATCGGCGCTGCCGTCCATGTGACAGGTGTTGCAGTTTCCCAAACCGTCCACGGAGTTCGAGGCGTCTAGAAAGAGGCGGCGGCCGGCGATGATGTTGGGTGGGGAGATGTCGAAGCCGGCGGAGACGGTCTGCACCGGCGTTGTCGTGGCGCCGGCGGTCACCGGGATCGCGAAGGCGTCGACGGTGTTGTCGCCGCGGTTGTAAACGTAGGCCCGGTGTACGGCCTCGTGAAGCACCAGCCCGCGGGGCCCAAAGCCGCTCGCCGAGAGTTCGGCGATCACCTGTTCCGAACCGGCTACGGTGGTGTCGATCACCGCCGAGTTGGCGCTGTCCTGGCAGGCGACGAAGAGGCGGGTTCCGTCCTCGAGGAAGGCCATCTCGTTGGGTACCGCGCAGCGATACGCTGCGGGAAGGCCGGAGTGAATGTTGCCATTGGGAGGGTTGAGGTCGATCTGCGTCGTTGCCGTAGGCGGCAGGCCGGTGGTCGACGGGGGTCCGTAGTTAATCCGGTGGACCGAGAATCCGTTGAGCTTGTAGTCGAACTTGTGCTCCCGGGTGTCATTTAGCAGATCGACGGTCGACACATAAAGATCGTCGCCAGGACCGAGTACCAGATCAAAGTTGAAAGTCCCGGTGCGCCACAGGGCGTTGGTCCCGGGCTGGTTCGGGTTCGTGACGTTGAACTCCAGCACATCGCGGTCCGGCGGCGGGATGGCCGGCCCGAAGATCGTCCACATGTTGACGATGTCAAATTTGTCCCCATCTCCGTCAAAGTCACTCTGGTCGGTAATCGTGCCATTGCCGCTCTTGAACGAAAGAGCGTAGAGGCTGTCCCCGGCGAGCAGCAGCGATCGAGGCTCCTCAATGTGAGGGAAGAGGCCCGAGCCCGGGGGCATCTCCGAGGTGGCCTCGATGGTTGGAGAAAGTAAGGTGCGCGAGGCGGCGTCGATGCGGGCGATCTGGTTCGACCCGGAGGCCGACACGTAAGCGGTCGAATAGTCGGCGTCGAAGACCAGGTCGGCCGGTTCGGTGGGAACGCGAATCGTCTCGACAACCCTCCGCGTCCTGGCGTTGATCACGGCGACGCTGTTCGACGTGTGGCAGACCACCCAGACTTGAGGATCGCTGCCCTCCCCCTCGCCAAGGGCGGCTTCGATCGCTGGCCGATAGCGCACCGTCACCGGTCCGAGGCAAACGCCGATCTCACGGACCAGCGTAAGCTTGCCGGTCTGGTCCACGGCGAAGAGGCTGACGCTGGCATCGGGGATTGAGGCGACCCAGAGCTCTCTGCCATCCGCCGAGAGCTCCATCGGGTGGATCGGCGGCTCTTCGAAGAGCACTTGGTAACCGTCCCGGTTGTCGACTCCCGGGAGAGCGTCGGGGGCCGGGCAGGACTCTTCGGGCTGGGCTTGGATGGCAGTTGAGATCACCATCAGGAAGAGAGTCAAGATGAACAGGCCTCGGTTGCAGTCGGCGCGCATGGTGCGTCTCCCAGCGGCCGGATGGCCGCGATCGTTGAACTATTGAGGGGCCTTCTTACAACTAGAGTGCCATCACGAGCAGGTCCTGGGACGAAAATGTCAAATTCTGCATATCCGATCCGTCAGCCACGGGAGAATGGGGCCGAAGCTTCAGTTGCTCTGCGCGGGCCACAGCCTGAACCGAGATCAAGCGGGGTCTCCAACCAGCTCGGGCCCACCGGCCATCCGGTGAGCCCGCTTACCGTCTAGTGTGCCGCTGCCCCATCCAAAGCGAGGGCGGCGACCGAATCTAAGACCTACCAGCTGGCCTTGATGGTGACGTTGACCTCGTCGAAGCCAGCGAAGCCGC
>QIHU01000639.1 GCA_003231035.1 Acidobacteriota bacterium | reverse complement strand
GCGCTACGTCAACTTGAAGGTGTAGCAACGAGCCGCGTCGAAAACGAGCGAGATGACCGGAATGCGGCGGTTTCTGATGACCGTTAACAACAAGATGCTCTCTGCCCTGCGCGGCGTGCTCAAACAAGCCTGGCGCCTCGGCCTCTTCGACGCCGACGCCTACCACCGCGCGGCCGATGTCGAGAACGTCCGCGCTTCCACCCTGCTCAGCGGGCGGGCGTTGACGGCTGAGGAGATCCGCGCCCTGTTTCGGGTTTGCACCGAAGACCGGACTGCCAAGGGTGTTCGCGACGCTGCCATCTTCGCCGTGTTCTACGGCTGCGGCCTCCGGCGCACCGAGCTGGTCCGCCTCACCGTGGACGACTTCGACCCGGAAGACTGCTCCATCGTCGTCAATGGGAAGCACCGCAAGCAACGCAACGTGTACCTGACCGAGAGCGGGTGTCGGCTGATCAACTGCTGGCTGGGGCACCGAGGTGCCGAAGCTGGCCCCCTGTTCTGTCCCGTCCGCCAGACCGGCGCGAAATCCCGATCACCCGGATGCGGGGGGAATCCCTGGCTTACATCCTCCGGCGACGGCAAGAACAGGCCGGAGTCGAGCCCTTCTCACCCCACGACCTGAGACGATCGACAGTGACCCATCTGCTCGATGCAGGAGTCGATGTCTTCACCGTTCAGAAACTCGCCGGCCACGCCGACGCCATTACAACCGCGCGATACGACCGCCGTGGGGAGAATGCGAAACGTCGGGCCGTGAAGACCCTGAGCATCCCCCACAAAGCCGCCTGAGCCCTGCGCTCTCCGCCTCGACTCTGGGTGACTCACGAAGGCCTAGCAGCACCCAACGGACTTGCCTACCGAATCAGCACCGCACTGGGAGGGCAGTTCGGATTTGGGGTAGGAATCGCCCTCCCACTACCCAGATGGCGCCCGCACCTTCCGGGGTTGATGGTCTCTCCACACGACTGAGGCTTCAGGCCGAGCCACGCGGATGAAGCTGAAGGCGTTCGGCCCCTCCATGGTCCGCCCATGCCGTGCCCTTCTCGCAGGCTGCTGAGGGTTGCGCGGACCTTGGAACAAGCATTCACCGAGCCTGCAAAACCAGCAGAAGCCCTTTTGCAGGTTTTGCAGGTTCCCTAGACCCTCGATCAGGCTCAAAGCTGGAGCGACAACCGTAGCTCCCCAAGGTCTTGGGTTGAGCTGAGTCATCCGGTTCAGCGCAGCAGATCAGGCAGGAGGAACAGCAGCCCGTCAACGCCGGCGCGGGAAGCAACTCCTATGGCATAGACCTCGAGATAGTCGCGCCGGTCGGCCCCGAACGGCTTGTCCCCTTGTAGTCTCCAGCCCTGAATCAGCAGCCCCACCAGCAGTGCGAGTAGGAAGCGGAGGTTGAAGAAAAAATCAGCGAGGCCGCGGGTTGCCGAGACGGGATCGGGAGCGATCTCCAAGCTCGCGGTACCCTGGCCAAGCGGCTCTTGGTCTGAGGCCGAATCAGCAGCCGGGTCAGCGGCCGGAACGCTGGAGTCACCGCGATCGCGAACCGCTCTCACCTCCAAGTGATAGCTCCCGGGCCGCTCGTAGCGGTGCTCGAGAAGTGGTCGCTGTCGAATTGCTTCGGCGGTTCCGGTCCACGGGCTGGAGCCATCGCCGAAGTCGACCCAGAGTCGCGTACCGGCGGTCCACAGGGGATCCAGGCCACCGACCTCGATCGCGATCGACTGCTCACCCACCCGCTGATCACGTGGCGTGCGAACCTCCAAGTCGAGCGGAAGAACGCGTTGGAGCCGCCTCCGAGCCACCGCCACCGCCGCCACCGATCCGGAGGACTCCGCGGCGGCGAGCAACTCTTCCGACGGCGAGAGCTTCCCCAGCATCACGGTAAGCAGGCGCTCATCCAGATCGATCATCTCGGCGCTCGCGGCGACGACCAAGTTGTAGCACTCAGTGCTCGCGTCGATCTCGGCGATCCGCTGGCGAGCGCTCTCCGCCTGCCGATCGAGTTCCGGGGCCGCCGGATGATCGCCTAGAGCGATGACCTGCTCGCCGGAAGATGCCAGTTCGTTGCGCATCTGCGCTGCTTGCTGCCGGCACTCCGGGCCGAGAACCGAGACACGGGCCGCCCGAATCTCCGCTTCCTCGAACTCCGACCAACTCTCGAACAACTCGCCGATTCCCTCCACAGCAGCATCCCGGTCCCCCTCGAGGTATTGCCGCTCGCTGGTCTCGATCCGTTCCGCCAAGCGTTGGCGAAGCTCACCATCCGGGACGATCCCGATCCGCTCGCGCCACAGATCAAAGGTCTTCGAAACGGCCCGCCTCTTCTCCTGTTCCGACGCTTCCGGATCAAACCCCTCCATCGCCGCCCCGATTGCCACGAGGCTGGTTCGGGCAACTGCCTCGTCATTGGCACGCTGGAGTCGCTCGAGAAGCCCTTTCTGGCTACCGGCCGCCGCTTCGACCAATGCCTCCCGCAACTGCCGGTGGGCCGCAGGGAACCGATGCAAGGGATCGTCTTCGCGCAGAATCCGGCGAGCTGTGATGAGTCGTTGGCGAATACTCTTCCTAGCCGCCGGGTCGAGATCCGGGTTACGCAAGGCCTCGTCAACGCGCGAGTCGAGCGCTGCGAGCTGGCCGGCGAGCTGCCACCCGGTACGGTAAGTCTTGACCGAGCCGTCAAGCCAGCGAGCAGCTCGCTGAATCTGACGCAGCGTCGTCGCCGCCAGCCTCCGCGCTCGCTCCTGCTCCCCGGCGCTCGCCGCCCGTGCCACCCGCTCGACCTCGGGCTTCAGGGTTTGGCGAATCACCAGCACTACCGTGTCCACGTGGACCCGGAACTGCTGACGAAGGAAGCCATCGAGGCCGACCGATGCAATCGCCTCACCCGCACCGTTGGCAGAGGGCTCCTCGGGGCGAAGCTCGAGCGTCGCCTTCAACCGCTCATCCAGATCGTTCCACGCCGCCTGGGTGCGTTCGGCGGCCACCGCTCCGGAGCCGTGACCGGTCCATCGGGTACGGAGCTGCTCCGCCATCCGCTCGGTGGTCTCCTTGTGACGCTCGGCCCGTGCAATGCGGTCGTCGCGCAGGGTCCAAGCCCGAGGCGAGTCGAGCGTGGCGACGGCGCGGTCGAACTCCGCCTCGGTTCGCCGAACCAGGAGCGCGTCGATCTCGCGGGCAAGACTTCGCTCCACCATCTCGTCAAAGTCGCGCTGCCGTTCGAGCAGCCGCGCCCTCTCGTCGCGGAGTTGGCCCTCGTCGGCCAGCCAGACGATCACCCCCAGCGTTATCAAGCCGAGCAGGAGAAAGGCGACCGGCCAAATCCAGGAGGCGCGAACAGCGAGGGAAACCGGCACCCTGAGCAAGGGCTCGCCTCCCGCACTCGAAATGAGTAGCTCGCTAGCGTAGCTCCCCGGCGACAGATCGCCATCCACTGTCAGCTCGACATCCACGACTTGGCCGCCCTCTGAATCGGCCGGATCGTCGAAACAAGCCCGCAATGTCGCCCCGGTCGCCGTACCTTCACCAGCCCGGCGAATCGGCGCCGAGGGTGGCTTGCCCAACTCCTCTCGTCGTACTCCAGCCAAAGGAACCCGGTGGACGTCGAATCCGCCGGAGCCTGGGCGGCTTCCAGCCAGCGGTCCCCACGGATGGGCCGTTGTCAGCTGAACGGTGGGCGGAGCAGAGACAGCCAGACCCTCTCCGGAAGTGGTCTTATTCGGTATCGTCATCGACGCTCGAATCTTATCTCTATTTAGCCGGCCAAGAAGTACGGTGCCTTCCCGTCTCTGTTCCCTAGAACTTCGCGAGGGTCCGCAGACTTGGCTAGAGTATTGCCCAGGATCCGTGATTTAGAATATGCATTCACCGAGCCTGCAAAACCAGCAGAAGCTCTTTTGCAGGATTTGCAGGCTCCCAAGAGGCTCAATCTGCCTGAAGCGGGCCTTCGGATGGTGGGTGAATCCTCGCGGGAACTCCGCCGTAGAATGAAGAGTGGTTTATCGACGCCTTTAGCCACCAGGCGGTGGCCCGCGAGATCTTCGATAAACCCCATTGGAGTTAACCGCGGGGCAGTCCTCTATGGGGATGCAATGGCGAGAACGGCGGCAGACGTAGGAGGGTGGGGGCTGTCCGGCGGGCGTTTGCAGGACCGGATGCCCGGAATGAGCGGCCCGTGAGCGGGTCTGCGAGCGCGAGTGACCTGGCCACGGCGTGATTCGATCTCTCTTGCGGTAGCTGAAACATAGTGCTCCTCAGCGCCTTTGGCAGGCGCGATGTCGAGGTTGGCTTGCGTCCGGACAATCTTGAGATCAGGAGGAATCGAGAATCGGCAAGTTCGCGGGTTCGGCCGCCAGCCCTTCGCATCGCACTAGCCGTCCTTTCCGACACTGGGGGCAGACGGTGGGGT
>QIHU01000513.1 GCA_003231035.1 Acidobacteriota bacterium | reverse complement strand
CTCGAGTTTCTCGGTCGGGCCGACCATCAAGTCAAGATTCGCGGCTTCCGCATCGAGTTGGGCGAAATCGAGGTGGCGCTGGCCGCCCACGAGGGCGTTGCCGAGGCGGTGGTGATGGCCCGCGCGCGGGCAGCCGGCGAGTTGCGGCTGGTCGGCTACTGGGTGCGCGAGGCCAGTGAAGAATCTAGCGACGAAGCTAGTGACGAGGCCGACGACGACGCGCTGCGCCAACACCTCGCCGCTCGCCTGCCGGAGTACATGGTACCCACGGCCTTGGTCGAGCTGCCCGCTCTGCCGCAAACCCCCAATGGCAAGATCGATCGTCGGGCCCTGCCGGCGCCGGAGGCGACGACGACAGCGGCGGGTGTCGCCCCGCGCACGCCGCTCGAAGAGCACTTGGCGTTGATCTGGTGCGCTGTCCTCGATGTGGAACTGGTCGGGGTCCACGATCACTTCTTCGAACTCGGCGGCCACTCGCTCCTCGCCTCACGGGTGGTGGCGCGGATCCAGTCGGAGATCGGCGTCGAGCTGGAGTTGGCGCAGCTCTTCTCCTCGCCGACGGTGGCCACCCTCGCCGAGCGCGTCGAGGAAGGGCTGGTCTCGGTTTCGGATTCCGCCGCTCTCGAAGAGATGTTGGCGGCGATGGAAGGTGAACTGATCGCGGACGGCGAGGGTGTGGCGCAGGCTCGGATGGTGGACCACGCCGGAAGGCCGCCGCGATGAGCCAGCGCGATCAACTGGCGCGGATCCGACGGTTGCCGCCCGCCATGCGCGCCCGCTTGCTGGAGAAGCTGCGCAATCAGGCGGCCGGCCAGGCGAAATCCGAGGCGATCGGGCGGCGGCCGGCTGGTGCGGCCATCGAGTTGTCCGCGGCGCAGCGCCAGCTATGGTTCCTCGACCGGCTGGCCCCGGGCTCGACCGCCTACAACATGCCGATGGCGGTGGAGGCGCGGGGCGAGTTGGCGATCGGCGCCCTGGAACGCTCGATTCGGCGGGTGGTCGAGCGCCACCAGGTCTTGCGCACGGTCTTCCCGGACAATCGCCGACGGGAAGAACCGGTGGCGCGGCTGCTGAGTGTGGCGAAAGCATTCCCGCGGCTAGGTCTGGTCGATCTGACCCGAGTGCCCGCGGCCCGTCGCGCCACCCTGGAGCGGCGGCTGATCGATCGCGAAGCGGCTCGGCCATTCGATTTGAGCCGCGGGCCGCTGCTGCGCTCCATGGCCCTGCGGCGCGGGGTTGAAGATCACGTCTTGCTGTTCACCCTTCACCACATCGCAGGCGATGGTTGGTCGAGCGGTCTGTTGATCGACGAGGTGGCGAGGTGCTTCGCCGCCGAGGCGCTGGGGGAGGCGGCGCCTTCGACACTCGCTTTGCCGGAGCTGCCGATTCAGTACGCCGACTACGCGGCATGGCAGAGCGAGCAGCTCAGCGAGGAGCGGCTGGCTGCCGCGTTGACTTATTGGCGGGACCATCTCGAAGGCGCGCCCCGGCGTGTCGACCTGCCGTTCGATCACGGCGAGCCGAGCGACCAGGAGGTCGATGGGGCGCAGTTGCCCATCGCCGTACGTCGGTCGGTGAGCGCCGGTTTGGAGGCCTTGGCGCAAGCGCACGACGCCACTCTCTTCATGGTGACCCTGGCCACGTTCTTGCTCTTGCTCGAACGCTACACCGGGCAGGGCGATCTAGTGGTCGGAACGCCGGTCGCCGGACGGGGAAGGCCGGAACTCGATTCCTTGATCGGATTCTTCGTCAACACTTTACCCCTACGCTTTGAGGTTCCAAGGGCCGGTTCCACCTTCGCCCGCCTTCTCGCGTCGGTCAAGAAGAGCACCTTGGCTGGCCTGGACCATCAGGGGGTGCCGTTGGAGCGGTTGGTCAGCGACCTGGCGTCGGCGCGGGCGCCGAGTCCTTCGCCCCCCTTTAACGTCCTTTTCGCCTTGCAGAACCACCCTCAACGGCTGTTGGAGCTGTCCGGTCTACGGCTGACCCCGATGCGCGCGGGAAGCGGCGAAGCCAAATTCGATCTGACCTTGTCGCTGGATGGGCACGAGGCGGGGCTCGGTGGCTTCTGGGAGTATCGGCCCGCGCTCTTCGAGGCGGCGACGATCGATCGGCTGTCCGGTCACTTCCGATCGCTCCTCGCCGCTGTCGCGACCGACCCGGGGCGCCGGATCGATGATCTGGCGATGCTCAGCGCGGCGGAGGCCAGCCAGCTTAGACTCGAATGGAATGACACAGCGGTAGGGGTGGCAGGGGCGGCCGAGGGGCCCCTGACCCCGGTGATCAACGTCGCGGCGACGATCCTCGACTGGGCGCGGGAGAGTCCGCACGCGATCGCCGTACAAGCCGGCGACGGTCACCTTTCCTACGGGGAACTGGGCCGGCGCTCGGCACGGCTGGCGGCTCGCCTCGAAGCGCTGCGCATCGCGCCCGAGTTGCCGGTGGCGGTGGTGATGGAGCGCTCCCCCGAATTGATCGTCACCCTGCTGGCGGTGTTGTGCGCCCGCGGCGTCTACCTGCCGATCGACCCGGCCTACCCCGACGAGCGCATCGCCTTCATGCTCTCCGACGCTGGCGTGCGGGTGGTGGTCGCCGACCGCTCGCAAGTGGAGCGGCTGCGGGCTCTCGCGGCTCCCGCTCCCGCGATTCTGGAGGCCGGGGCGCGGGGGGCGCAGGGGCCGATGGCGCCCGAAGGCGATGGTCTTAGAGCGGCCACACGGGTCCATCCCCAGCGTCTTGCCTACGTGATTTACACCTCCGGTTCGACCGGCCGGCCCAAGGGCGTTCAGCTAACCCACGGCGGCCTGGACAATCTGCTCGGCTGGTACCGATCGCTGAATGGGCTGACCCGGACGGACCGGACTACATTTTTCGCCGCTCCGGCTTTCGACGCCTCGGTGTTGGAAGTGTGGCCGACCCTCTCGGCCGGGGCTCGGCTCTGTTTGCCGAGTCGAGAGGCGCGCGCCGACCCGTCACGCTTGCTGCGCTGGCTCGCCGCGTGGCGCATCACTTTGGCTTTTCTGCCCACCCCGGTGGTCGAAGCCCTCCTCGAAGAGGATTGGCCGCGCGGCATGGCTCTGCGCCTTCTGGGCACCGGTGGAGACCGGCTGGTCCAACGGGCCGGTGCGGGCCACGACTTTGGCCTGGTCAACTACTACGGACCGACCGAAGTCACCGTCTTAGCCACCTCGGCGACCATCGCGCCCCGTGGGCAGGCGCGAAGGAGCAGGCCTCCCTCGATTGGACGTCCCCTGCGCGGAGCGCAGGTCTACGTCGTGGGTCGAGGCGCCGCGCCGAGGTTGGCGCCGGTCGGCGTCGCCGGGGAGCTGTGGGTCGGCGGACTTGGGCTTGCGCGCGGCTATCTGGGTCGCCCCGCGCTCACCGCTGAAAATTTTCTGCCGGATAGCTTGGGCGAGATGCCGGGGGGACGTCTCTACCGGACCGGGGACCTGGTTCGCCGCCGGCCGGACGGCTCTCTGGAGTTAAGTCAAGATCCGCGGTTTCCGCATTGAGCTGGGGGAGATCGATGCCGCGCTCAGTAGCCATGGGCGGGTTGCTCAGGCGCTCACCACGCTGAAACTCGCCGCCTCGGGTGAGGCCCGATTGGTAGCCTACGTCATCTCCAGCGACCTGGCTCCAGCGGACAGCCGCGTCGAGGGCGAAGAGCTGAAGCGGCATCTCAGACTCCGCCTCCCCGAGTACATGGTGCCGGAGCAGATCGTCGAACTGACTGAGTTTCCGCTGACCGCCAACGGCAAGATTGACCGCCAGGCTCTCAGCACAATGGACGATCGCTCGACCGGTGAGCCCACCATCGAGCCGCGCACCCCCTTGGAGTCGCGGATCGCCGAGCTGTGGAGGGATCTGCTCGGCGTCGAGACGGTGGGCATTCGAGAGAACTTCTTCGTCTTGGGTGGCCACTCCTTGATGGCGACCCGGCTGATCGCGCGCCTGCGCCGGGCTCTGGG
>QIHU01000168.1 GCA_003231035.1 Acidobacteriota bacterium | reverse complement strand
CTGAGCAGCGGCGAAATCTGGCGCTTTTGGCCGCTGATCCTGGTCGGCTTCGGAGTCGCCAAATTCGCCACGGCGAAAGAGAATAAAGAGCGCCACGGCGCCGCCTGGTTGATGGCCACCGGCGTGGTGCTACTCATTCACTTCCTCAATCTCTTCGGCCTCGACTGGGGCACCGGTTGGCCGTTGTGGATCATCGCCACCGGTGTGATCGACATCGCCTTCCCCGAAAAGACACGCGATCGCGGCATGGGCTTGTTCCTACTCGCTTTGGGCACGTTCTTCTTGCTGTACCGCACCTATACCCTGCCGGAGGGCTGGGAGCGTGGCTGGCCGCTGTTGGTGATTTTCCTGGGCGCGGTCCTGATCTGGCAAGCTGTTTTCGCCAAGCCGGGTTCTTCCCGTCGCCACGGCGGACGCCGGGAGGGTCGCGATCATGGATAACCGATGGCTAAGCTCGCGTTTGATTGTTGGCCTGTTCGTGGTGGGCGCCGGAGTCGTCTTCGCCCTTGACGAGCTGGGGCTAGCCGCCGCCGAGGACTTCCTCCAGTGGTGGCCGCTGGTCCTGGTCACTATTGGCCTGCTGAAACTGGCTGACCAGCAAAGTCACCGTCTCCTGGCCGGCGGCTTGGTTGTGGCGGGTCTGTGGTTTTTGGCCATCAATTTGGGCTACCTGGCGGCCGACTACACGGATCTCTGGCCGCTGCTGCTGGTCGGGGTCGGTGGCGCCTTGATCTACAGTGCCTTCCGCCATGCGGACCCGAAGAGAGAGGGCGCCAATGATGGCAGTGTGATCCACGAAGTGGCGGTCTTAGCCGCCAAGACGGTGGCTCACAGTAGCCCGCGGTTTCGCGGCGGCAACCTGACCGCGGCGCTGGGGGGAATCGATGTCGACTTGCGCAAGGCGCGGATCGAGGGAGAGGAGGCGGTTCTCGACTGCGTCGCCTTCTGGGGCGGCGGCGAGATCACCGTGCCGCGCGAGTGGCGGGTGGTCAACCAGATCGTGCCCATCCTGGGCGGCGTCGAAGACAGCACCGAACCTCCGGCGGACGAGAACGCGCCGCGCTTGCGGCTCACCGGCTTCGCGGTGATGGGGGGACTCGAAGTCAACAACGGCGAGAAGAAGAAACCGGTGGCGGGCGGCGAGGCATGAACCACCCCGTCCTCAACCAGCAGGGGCGCCTGCTCCTCTACTTGGTGGTATGGGTGCTCTTCTCCGGGGTGTTGACCATCCTGGTGGGGGCGCCGCCAGGTGGCTGGCCGGCGGCACTGGTTTTGACCCTTCCGCTCGGCCTCCTCTACGCCAGCCTTTGCCTGGGCTCCTGGTATCCCTGCCGCTCCCTACCGCTGGCCACCACCTCGAATCGCACCCTGGTGGCGTCGCACGGTGGCGCGGCGGCGATCTCGGCGCTGTTGTGGGTAGGGGCGGGAAGCCTGTGGGCCCGAGTGTTGGGCCGCGGTGCTCGCTTCGCCGAGGCGCAGGCGCTCTATGCCGACAAGCGCATGCTCTTCGTCGTCGTCGGCCTGCTCGCCTATCTCTTGGCGGTGGCGGTGCACTACCTGCTGCTGGCGGTCGAAGAGTCGCGGATCGCCGAGGCCGAAGCCCTCGAACTGGAGGTCCTGGCGCGCGAGGCGGAGCTCAAGGCGCTCAAGGCGCAACTGGACCCGCATTTCCTGTTCAACTCGCTCAACTCGGTCAGTTCGTTGTGCGGTTCCGACCCGGAAGCGGCCAGAGCGATGACGATCGATCTAGCCTCCTTTCTGCGCGCCAGCCTCGGTGTCGCGCAGCACAAGTCGATTCCGTTGCTGCGCGAGCTGGAGTTGATCTCCTCCTACCTGGCCATCGAGCGGGTCCGCTTCGGCGATCGGCTGTTGCCGGTGGAAGAGGTCGATCAGAGTTGCTCTCAGGTCGAGGTGCCGCCATTGCTCTTGCAGCCCTTGGTCGAGAACGCGGTGCGCCACGGTATCGCTCACCTGGTGGAGGGTGGCGAGGTGTGGGTCAAAGTGAGCCGCCGGGCGGCGCACGGGGAGGCGGACCGCGTTCGCCTGACGGTGGAAAACGAATGCGATCCTCAGCGACCGCGCTCCACCGACGGTGGAATTGGCCTGGCCAACGTCCGCCGCCGGTTGCGCCTGGTCTACGGTGGCGACGCGCACCTGACCTTGCGCGACATGGGGCGGCGCTTTCGTGTCACCATCGAGCTACCGGCATGATGCGAATAGTTCTGGTGGATGACGAAGCCCCCGCCCGCGAGCTTTTACGTGAACTCTTGGAAGCGCACTCCCAGGTGGAGGTCATCGCCGAGTGCGCCAACGGTTTTGAGGCGGTCAAGGCGGTGGGGGAACTGGCCCCCGATCTTCTCCTGCTCGACGTACAGATGCCTAAACTCGATGGCTTCGAAGTGCTCGAGCTGCTCGGCGACGACGCTCCGGCGGTCATTTTTACTACCGCCTTTGACGAGCACGCGGTAAGGGCCTTTGAAGTGCAAGCGGTCGACTATCTCCTCAAGCCATTCGACGCTCGCCGCCTCAGCGAGGCATTGGAGCGGGCCGAACAACGGCTCGACGAACCCGCGATCGAGGCGGCGGAACTCATCGCCGCGGCGCGGCCTGAGGGTGTGGCCAGTGATCGAGTATTGATTCGCGACGGCACCACCGTCCATGTCTTGGCGAGCGAGGAGATCGACTATGTCGAGGCGGCTGGCGATCAACTGAAGTTCGTGAGCCGCGGTAAGAGCTTCACCAAGAATCAGACCCTTGCCGAGGCACAAGCGAAGCTGAATTCCGCCCGCTTCGTACGTATCCATCGCTCCTACCTGCTCAACGTGGATCGCTTGCGCGAGATCGAACTCTACGCCAAAGATAGCCGAGTGGTCATCCTCACCGACGGTACGCGGTTGCCGGTCAGTCGATCGGGATACAGTCGGTTGCGATCACTGTTGTAACCACCATTGTGAGGATGTCCCGGTTAGTATGCAGTTTATGGTCGAAACAGCATCCCAATGGCCCAAGGGGCGCAACGTACTGATCGGAGCCGCTAGCCTGGTGATCGTGATTGCCGGGCTCAAGGCGGCAGCCTCGATCTTCGTTCCCTTCATGCTCGCTTTCTTCCTGGCGGTCCTCTCCTTTCCGCTCCTCTTCGCGCTGCGCCGCCGTCGGGTGCCCGCGATCTTGGCCGTTGCGGTCACCATGCTGGCGGTGGTTTCCGTCCTGGTGGGTTTGGGGCTGTTCATCGCCGCTTCGGTCAACGGCGTTACCCAGGCGATGCCGCGCTACCAGGAGCAATTCCGGGCGTTGATCTTGCCCCAGGTCGAAAAGCTGGACACCGCCGGGTTCGAGGCTTCGGAGTGGATCGATTCCAATTTGCTCGATATTGGGCCGCTGCTCAACCTGCTCACCAACACCTTCGTCGGTGTAGCCACCGCGGCGACCGCCAGCCTCATGGTGCTGCTCTTCCTCGTCTTTATCCTTGCCGAGTCGATCGGTTTTCGCGCCAAGCTGGCCCAGGCGCTAGGTAGTGACAACGACGTTTTGCGCCGTTTTGGCAAGATCACCGGCGAAGTCCAGAACTACCTGCTGATCAAGACCGGAATCAGCCTGGTGACCGGTA
>QIHU01000670.1 GCA_003231035.1 Acidobacteriota bacterium | reverse complement strand
CGCTGGGTCTTGAACTGGTGGGTTACGCCGATCGGCGAATGGCCGGTCAGCTGCTCGAACATCACTAGAGCCGCCAGGTAGGTGCCCAGTTTGCTGGGGTGGAAGCCGTCTGAACCATAGAGCCTGAGGCTCTTGTCCCGCTTCCAGGCCATGCGCCAGGCCTCGCCCGCCGGGAAGAGCATGCCGTCGATGTTGTCCGCCGCCATTTGGTGCGACTCGCTGACCTGGTCGAAGTACTGGGAGCGGCGGGTCGGTGGCCACACCATGTAGACCGCCGGCTCGCTCCCCACGGCGCGGCAGAGTTTGGCGTAGCGCTCGGTGTATTCGATCAACGAAGGTCGCCCTTCGGTCGCCGAAGGTCCTTGCTGCATCACCACCACATCCCAACCACCCGCCTTGATCGCCTTGCGGGCGGAGCCATTGGGCCAGTGATCGATAAAACCGAAGCCGCCGAAGACCACCTCGCCCATCTCGGCCGGGCCGGCACCGACCGAGTCGATCAGCGCCTTCACCATCCCGGGCAGATCGTTGGACGCGGTCAGGCTGTTGCCGATAAAGAGGACGTTGAGCGCCTCAGGGTCCTTCGGTGGACGCAGACGGAGCTTTTTGCCGTGTCGAGCCATTGTAAAAACGAGGAGTAAAACGATCGCGATCAGGATGAGCCAGAGTGGGTCGAGGAAGATCCGTGAGTTCAGCTTGGATTCACGCATAGCTCATACACCATACCCCAATCCGCACCTACTTCTCAGTCCACTCCCCTAGCCACCGCAACACCTCCTGGTGCCACTGCATGCTGTTGTTGGGTTTGAGTACCCAGTGATTCTCGTCCGGGTAGTACAGCAGCCGCGACGGGATGCCCTGCCGTTGCAAAGCGGTAAAGGCTTGCAGCCCTTGGCTTTCCGGGACGCGATAGTCGAGCCCACCGTGGATGACGAGCATCGGCGTCTTCCACTTGCTGACGTGCGCGGCCGGGTTGTGCATCTCGTGCTGGAGCGGATTGGCCCAGTAGCTACCTCGCATCTCCCACTCCGGGAACCACAGCTCCTCGGTCTCGAAGTACATCGACCGGGTATCGAAGACGCCATCGTGATTGACCAGACAGTCGAAGCGATCCGCCCAGTTCCCGGCGATCCAGTTGATCATGTAGCCACCGTAGGAGGCACCCAAGGCGCAGGCGCGCTCGCCGTCGATCCACGGGTAGCGGCCGAGGGCCGCGACGAGCCCCTTCTGGAGATCTTCGAGGGGCTTGCCGCCCCAATCGCCGCCGATCGAGTCGGTGAAGGCTTGGCCGTAGCCGGTCGAACCATGGAAATCGACCATCACCGCGGCGTAGCCGGCGCCGGCATAGCTCTGCGGGTTCCACCGGTAGTGGAAGTGGTTGCCGAACGAGCCTTGCGGGCCACCGTGAATCAAGAAAGCCAGCGGATACTTCGTATCCTTCTGGAAGCCGGCGGGCTTGACCACCCAGGCGTGGACCGTCTCGCCGTTCCAGCCGGCAAAGGTGAACTGCTCCGGCTCGCCCATTTCGATCTGGGCCAGCGCGTCGGCGTTGACCTCAGTAATTTGGCGCAGACCGCAACCGGTGACACACCAGGTGTGGAGGTCGGCTGGAGCGGTCAGCGAGTCGATCTTGACCACCAGCTGAGCGCCCACCGGTCGCGGAGAGGTCACAAAGCCCTCGGCGATCAAGCGGGTGACCTCGCCACTGGCCACATCGATGGCGAAGAGCGAGCGATTGCCCAGGTCGTTGGCGGTGGCGTAGAGGGTCTTGCCGTCTTCCGAGAAGACCAGGCCGCCCGGCGATCGATCCCAGCCGGTGGTGAGCTCTCGACTCTTGCCACTGGCCACATCGCGCACCATCACCCGGAAGCGATCCGCCTCGTAAGTCGGTCGCGCCATCGCCAGGTAGGCGAGGCTCTTGCCGTCCGGCGAGAAGACCGGCGCGGTGTCCCAGGCTTGGTTTGCCACCGTCAAGTTGCGCGGCGGCGAGGAGCCATCCGCCGCCACCGAGTACAGATCGAAGTTGGTCGACCAGGCCTCGCTCTGCCCCGCGATGCGGGCAGTGAAGACAAGGTCTCGCCCATCGGGACTGAAGGCGTACTCCTCGCTGCCGCCGAAGGGCTTGGAGGGCACATCAGCGTCCAGCGAACCGCTGAGGTCAATGGGCTTGGCGCCCTCCTCGTTGAGTCTCAAGGTGAACAGGTGCGAGCGGCGGCCGTCCTTCCAGGTATCCCAATGGCGTACGAACAGACGCTCATAGACCCGACCACTGGTCGGTCCCTTCTCCCTCTTCTCAAGCCGCTCGACGGTGCAGTCGAGCCCCTCGCAGTCAGCGAAGACCTCCAGGCTGAAGGCGATCCTCTCGCCGTTGGGAGAGAGTTCGAGGTTGCCGATGTCCAAGGGTAAATCCGTGACTTGAGCCGCCTCGCCTCCCTCCATCGGTAGGCGCCAGACTTGCGACGATCCCGAGCGGGTCGATAGAAAGAAGAGACTCTTGCCGTCGGCCGCCCACCGTGGGTTGAAATCGCCGGCTTCGTGCGTCGTCAACCGCCGCCGCACGTTGCCATCGAGGGTCACCATCCACAGGTCGGTGCGACCGCGGTCAGCTTCGAGGTCGGTGGAGCGCAGCACGTAGGCAACCCATTTGCCATCGGGAGAGGGTTGGGGGTCGGAGAGCCGTTTCAGGGTCACCAAATCATGGGCGGTCAGCGGGCTAGCATCCCCCGCCATCGCCTGGGCGGGAAGCCAAATGGACAGAACCAAGACAACGAGAGTCATGAACCGAAGGGCGCGCATCGAGTACCTCCGTAAGGGTGGGGTTGCAAATGATAGCGTACCGCCGCCCCACACCTCTCTTCTCCTGGTTCCATCGAGCTACCCGCAATTGAGCGCCAAGACCATCATCGTCATGCCGGCCTACAACGCCGCGCGAACCCTCGAACGCATCGTCGCCGAGATTCCTCCCGACTGTGCCTCCGAGATCATCGTGGTCGACGACGCCAGTAGCGACCGCACGGTGGAAATCGCCCGTCGCCTACCGGTCACGCTGATCCAACACCCGGAGAACCGGGGCTACGGTGGCAACCAAAAGAGCTGCTACGACGCCGCCCTCGAACGCGGCGCCGACTACGTGGTGATGCTGCACCCCGACTATCAATACGACGCGCGGATGATTCCCTCGGCCCTCGGGGTGCTGCGGATCGGTGTCTGCGATGTGATCCTGGGCAACCGAATCCGCACCCGCGCCGAGGCGCTCGCCGGCAAGATGCCGCTGGTCAAGTATCTGGCCAACCGGGGCCTGACCCTGATCGAAAACATCCTCTCCGGCCAAAACCTGGGCGAATGGCACAGCGGCTTCCGCTGCTACAGCCGCGCCGTCCTGGAAAGGGTGCCCTACCGGCGCAACAGCGACGATTTCGTCTTTGACTCGCAGTTCCTGGTGCAGGCGGTCGATGCCGGCTTCAAGCTGGGAGATGTACCGATCCCGGTGCGCTACTTCGACGAGGCTTCGAGCATCGGTCTGGCCTCCTCCTCGAAATATGCAATCCAAACTCTGTGGACCTTCGCCCGATGGTACGGCCACCGCTGCGGTCTACGCAGCGCGCTCTTCACCGCCGAACCCGAGGACTA
>QIHU01000802.1 GCA_003231035.1 Acidobacteriota bacterium | reverse complement strand
TAACAATGACGTCCTGGCGGCGGCCACCAGCGGCATTGTGATCGAGGGCGTCACCTTGACCCCGGTGGCGCAGTTCGAAGCGGATTTGCGTGCCATCGTGGGCGCGATCTCCGCTTCGGGAGCGCAGATGGTGATGGCCAACATCGCCTCGGTGACCTCGATTCCGTTCGTCACCACGCTGCCCCCGGTGCTGATCAATCCGGCGACCCAACAGCCGGTGCCGATCATCGGTCCCAACGGACCGCTAGCGCCCACCGACCTGGTCTTGCTCCCCGCGAGCGGTGCTCTGGCTGCCGGTATCGGTGTGCCGGTGGCCTTGGGCGGGACCGAGTTTTTCCTTGACGGCGGTGAATTGGCGGCCATTTCGGCGCGGGTCAATGCGTACAACCAGATCATCGCCACGGTTGCGAGTGAGGTCGGCGCGGCGCTGGTGGACATGAACGCGGCCTTCGGTCAAGTGGCGGCCCGAGGAATCAACTACGGCGGTGTCACCTACACCGCGAGTTTCTTGACCGGTGGCTTGTTCTCCTACGACGGGGTCCACGCGACCCCGTTTGGCTACGCCTTCGTCGCCAACGAGTTCATCAAGGCGATCAACGCGACCTACGGAGCCTCGATTCCTCAGGTGGATCTCTTCGAGTTTAGCTTCGGCAGCGGAGCGAGTGGCGGTTCCAACGTCGACGTTTCAGCGGGCTTTCGCTTCACCCACAAGGCCGCGACTCAGCTGCGGACATGGTTGAATGTTCCGCCGATCCACGTACTCAAGCGGATCCTGGCCGAGAACACCGGAGCTGACCGGCCTCGCGGTGGCGGTCCCGGCGGCGGCCCTCTCGGTCCTGGCGGCCCTGACGGTCCTGGCGCACAGCCCGTGGGCCCGCAATTGCAACCGGAATTGCCCAATAGCGGCCCCGGAGGGATTCCCAAGAAGCCCTCCTTCCAGTAGCGACCAGGCCGAGGGGCCGTTTCGATGCAGTCCAGACGGTGCGGGTCCAAGGATTCGCACCGTTTTTTTGATGCGCCCTCGTGGACTGGGAGCTTCTCCGCCGGGGGCTATCTGATAGGGTCTGCCGTCCTATGGATTGGATCGGCGTCCGCGGTGCTCGCGAGCACAACCTCAAGAACATCAGCCTAGAGATTCCGCGCAACCGGCTGGTTGTAATCACCGGAGTCTCCGGTTCCGGCAAGTCATCCCTGGCTTTCGACACCCTGTTCGCGGAGGGACAGCGGCGCTATGTCGAGTCTCTCTCGGCCTACGCCCGGCAGTTTCTCCAGCAGATGGAAAAGCCGGACGTGGATGCCATCGAGGGTCTTTCGCCGGCCATCTCGATCGAGCAAAAGTCGGTCTCGAAGAACCCGCGTTCGACGGTGGGCACGGTGACCGAGATTCACGACTATCTGCGCCTTCTCTACGCCTCGATCGGCATTCCCCACTGCCCGGATTGCGGACAGGTGATCCGGCCGCAGACGGTGCAGCAGATGGTCGATCGGGTGATGGCCTTGCCCGAGAAGAGCCGCTTGATCCTCTACGCGCCGTATGTGCGAGGCAAGAAGGGCGAGTACAAGAAGCAGCTGGCGCAGATGGCACGCGAGGGCTTTGTGCGGGCGCGCATCGACGGCGAGATGGTCGACCTCTCCGGGGAGCTGCCGGCGCTCGACAAGCACAAGAAGCACTCGATCGACCTGGTCATCGACCGGTTGGTGATCAAGAAGGGTCTCGAAGGGCGTCTCGCGAGTTCGATTGAGACGGCGCTCAAGGTCGGTGACGGCCTGGTGATCCTGGCGCCGCAAGGCGGTGAGGAAGAGACGTTGTCGCAGAGCTATTCCTGTGCCGACTGCGGGACCGGCTTGGCGGAGATCGCGCCGCGGCTGTTCTCCTTCAACAGCCCGTACGGCGCCTGTTCGACCTGCTCCGGGCTGGGGAGCTTGATGGGGGTCGACGAAGAGAGGGTGATCCCGGATCCCAGCCGCTCGATCGAGGCGGGAGCCATCGCGCCGTGGCCCGAGAGTTCGAAATCCTGGCGGCGGCGAATGATCAACACCTTGGCCGAAGCGATGGATTTTTCGCTGTCCACTCCCTGGAGCGAGCTGCCCGAGGAGGCACGGCAGGTGATCCTCCATGGCAGCGGCGACGAGGAGATGGTTTTCGAGTTCACTGGCAAGAAGTCGAACTACCAGTGGACGGGCGCTTACGAGGGGGTGATCAAGGTGCTCGCGCGTCGTCATCGAGACACGGAATCGCCCCGGGTGCGCACAGAGATCGAGCGTTACATGTCGATCAACGTGTGCCCGGATTGCAAGGGGCGACGGTTGCGCCCTGAGGCTTTGGCGGTCAAGGTCGCGGGCAACTCGATCGACGAGCTGTCTCACCTCTCGGTCAGCCAACTGCGCGGTTGGTCCGAGAATCTCAAGCTGAAGGCGAGAGAGAAGAAGATCGCCGCCAAGGTGGTGCAGGAGGTTCGCGACCGGCTGAGTTTCTTGGACGATGTGGGCGTGGGCTATCTGTCGCTGGGCCGCTCCTCCGCCACCCTGTCGGGCGGCGAAAGCCAGCGCATTCGGTTGGCCACCCAAATCGGTAGCAAGCTGATGGGGGTCTTGTACGTGCTCGATGAGCCGTCGATCGGTCTCCACCAGCGCGACAACGCGCGGCTGATTTCGACCCTCCAAGGCATGCGAGATCTGGGCAATTCGGTGCTCGTGGTCGAGCATGACGAAGAGACCATCCGGGCGGCCGACTGGGTGATCGATATTGGACCGGGCGCGGGGGTGCACGGTGGCGAAGTGGTGGCCCAGGGGACGCCCCAGGAGATCGAGAAGCACCCCGAGTCGCTGACCGGCCAATACATGCGAGGCGAGCTGAGCGTCCGTTTACCGGGGGAGCGTCGGAAGGCGAACGGCTCCGCCATCGTCATCGAAGGAGCGCGGCAGAACAACCTCAAGGAGTTGACCGCCACCTTCCCCCTCGGCCTGTTTACCGTGGTGACCGGAGTGTCCGGCTCCGGCAAGAGCACCTTGGTCAACGAGATCCTCTACAAGGCTCTGGCGCAGCACTTCTACCGCGCTTCGGCGCGACCTGGCCTCCACGATCGAATCTCCGGCCTCGAGCTGCTCGACAAGGTGATCTCCATCGATCAGAGCCCGATCGGCCGCACCCCGCGCTCCAACCCGGCGACCTATACCAACGTCTTCAACCACATTCGCTCGCTGCTGGCCAAGACGCCGGAGGCGCGGATGCGCGGCTACCAGCCGGGGCGCTTCAGCTTCAACGTCAAGGGTGGGCGCTGCGAGGCCTGCAAAGGAGATGGGCAGAACAAGATCGAAATGCACTTTCTGCCCGATATCTACGTCACCTGCGAGATCTGCGGTGGCCGACGCTACGACCGCGAGACCCTGTCGGTCTACTACAAGGGGCTCAACATCGCCGACATTCTGGAGTTGCCGGTCGAGCAGGCGCGGGAGTTCTTCTCGGCGATTCCGCCCATCGAACGGGTGCTGGCGACCTTGGACGAAGTGGGTCTGGGTTACATTCGGCTCGGCCAGCCGGCGACGACCCTTTCGGGCGGCGAGGCGCAGCGGGTCAAGCTGGCTCGCGAACTGTGCAAGCGCTCCACCGGCCAGACCCTCTACTTGCTGGACGAGCCGACCACCGGACTGCACTTCGATGACGTGGGCAAGCTGCTCAAACTCTTGCACCGGCTGGTCGACCTGGGCAACACGGTGATCGTGATCGAACACAATCTAGAGGTCATCAAGACCGCTGACTGGCTGATCGATCTCGGACCCGAGGGTGGCGATGCCGGCGGCGAGCTGGTGGCCCAGGGGACCCCGGAGGCGGTGGCCCAGGTTGCGCGGAGTTTTACCGGCCAGTTTCTCAAGGAGATGTTTCTCAAGGAGATGTTGCCGGGAGCGAAGAAGCGTCGCAAGAGTGTTCGCGCCAAGAGGACCGCGGGCACAAAGACCAGAGCTAGGCGGGCTCGATCCTAGCCCCGCCGGGAGGACTCTTGCCACATTTTATCGATCTTGAGCGCTGGAAGCGCCGGCGGCACTTCGAGTTCTTCAAAGATTTTGACCACCCGTTCTTCAATCTTTGCACCGACCTCGACGTCACCGCGCTCGTCGCTTGGTGCCAACAAGAGGACACTCCCTCCTTCTTTCTAGCTTCGCTCTTCTGCTCCCTGAGAGCGGCGAACCGGATCGAGGAGTTTCGCACTCGCATTCGGG
>QIHU01000324.1 GCA_003231035.1 Acidobacteriota bacterium | reverse complement strand
CGCGAGTAATCGCGGCGGTCAGCGTCGTCTTACCGTGATCGACATGGCCGATCGTACCCACGTTGACGTGCGGCTTAGACCGCTCAAACTTTTCTTTGGCCATGATGCCTCCTACCAGTGATCTTTCTATTCCTATCCGGCTTCTTCTCAGCCGGCGGCTTTCGCCACAATTTCTTCGCTAACGCTCTTGGGTGCTTGCTCGTAGGCCGCGAACTGCATGCTGTAGTTGGCCCGCCCCTGGGTCGAGGAACGCAAGTCGGTGGCGTAGCCGAACATCTCCGAGAGCGGCACTCTACAGGTAATCACCTGAGTACTACCGCGCGCTTCCATCTGTTGAACTCGGCCACGCCGGGAAGTGATATCGCCGACCACATTGCCCATGTAGTCCTCGGGGGTCACCACTTCAACCTCCATCACCGGCTCCATCAGAACTGGCCTCGACTTCTTAGTTCCGTCCTGAAAGGCCATTGAACCGGCAATCTTGAACGCGACCTCCGAGGAGTCCACATCGTGAAAGCTTCCGTCGTAGAGTTCGACCTCGATACCGGTGCAAGGGTAGCCAGCCAGAGGGCCTCGCTCCATCGCCTCTTTGATCCCGGTCTCGATGGGTCGAATGAACTCTCGCGGGATCGAGCCACCGACGATCTTGTTGGAAAACACGAACTCTTCCTTGGACGGGCGCATGCGAATCTTACAGTGACCGTACTGACCACGACCACCGCTCTGCCGCACGAACCGACCCTCGGCCTCCGACTCGCGGGTAATCGTCTCTTTGTAAGCAACCTGCGGCCGACCCACATTCGCCTCAACTTTGAACTCGCGCACCAGACGATCGACGATGATCTCCAGATGCAACTCGCCCATTCCAGAGATCAGCGTCTGTCCCACGGCCGGATCGGTCTGCACGCGGAAGGTCGGATCCTCTTGCATCAACTTACCCAGAGCCACGCCGAGCTTTTCCTGATCGGACTTGGTCTTGGGCTCGATGGCGACCGAAATCACCGGTTCGGGGAAGGTCATCGCCTCGAGGATCACGGGGTGCTTCGGATCGCAGATCGTGGTCCCCGTGGTGACATCGCGCAAGCCCACGGCGGCGGCGATATCTCCGGCCCAAACTTCCTTGATCTCTTCGCGCTTGTTGGCGTGCATCTTCAGCAGACGCCCGATGCGCTCCTTGCGCCCGGTCGCCGCGTTGAGCACCGACGCCCCGGACTCCACCCTTCCTGAATAGACACGGAAGTAGGCCAGCTGACCAACAAAGGGATCGGTGATGATCTTGAAGACCAGCGCCGAGAAAGGTTCCTCGTCTTGCGCCGCGCGCGTCAAGGCCTCGGAGCCGTCCAACGAAGTCCCCTCCACCGGCGGAACATCGACCGGTGACGGAAGGTAAGTCACGATGGCATCGAGCAACGGCTGGACACCCTTGTTCTTGAAGGCGGAGCCACACAGGATCGGCTGCGCCTTACCCTCGAGAGTTGCTTGGCGCAAGGCGGCGCGAAGCTCGTCAACGGAGATCTCATCCCCAGAGAGGAACTTCTCGACCAGCTCATCATCCGTCTCGGCGATCGCCTCGACCATCTCTTCGCGCACCTTCCGCGCCTTTTCGAGATGGTCCTCGGGAATATCGACAATCTCGTACTCCGCGCCGAGATTCTCGTCAGCGTAGAGGATTCCCTTCATGTCCATCAGGTCGATCACACCGCACAGCTCAGACTCGGCTCCCCACGGCAACTGGATCACCACCGGCGAGGCACTCAGGCGACTGCGCATCATCGAGACGCAGCGCTCAAAGTCAGCCCCCACGCGATCCATCTTGTTGATCAGGGCGATTCGCGGAACACCGTACTTGTCCGCCTGCCGCCAGACCGTCTCCGACTGGGGCTCAACGCCGGCAACGGCATCGAACACGGCCACCGCGCCATCCAAGACCCGCAATGACCGCTCCACCTCAGCAGTGAAGTCAACGTGGCCAGGAGTATCGATGATGTTGATCCGGTAATCACCCCAGAAGCAGGTCGTCGCCGCCGAAGTGATGGTAATACCGCGCTCTTGCTCTTGGACCATCCAGTCCATGACCGCGGTGCCCTCGTGAACCTCGCCAATCTTATAGCTCACCCCTGTGTAGTAGAGGATGCGCTCGGTGGTCGTCGTCTTACCCGCATCAATGTGGGCCATGATGCCGATATTGCGCGTATTTGCTAGTGGTACTTGACGTGGCATGGTCGTAACCTAAGGACGGCCCAACGGAGAGCCGCACGAAATCCGGAGTCCATTTAGTTAGAGACAAACCGACCTACGATCCGTCTCTTGAATATTTCAGAAGCCTTGAATATTTCAGAAGGAATTACACCGCCTGGAGCCGAAGCCCCACCGACCCTCTCACCCTGAAGCGAGAGACTCTACCAACGGTAGTGAGCAAACGCCTTGTTGGCGTCGGCCATCCGGTGCGTGTCCTCTTTCTTCTTAATTGCGGCGCCTCGATTCTCCGCCGCGTCCATCAGCTCATTAGCCAGACGCAGCCGCATCGTCTTCTCTCCGCGCCCCGCGGAAATCTGAATCAGCCAACGGATCGACAGCGCCAACCGACGGTTCGGTCGCACCTCCATCGGCACTTGGTAGGTCGAGCCACCCACCCGGCGGGATTTCACTTCCACCGCCGGCTTGACGTTCTCGACCGCTCGCTTGAAAACCTTCAACGGATCGTCTTCGGTGCGCTCGCGGATCGTGGTCAAGGCATCGTACAGAATCCGCTGAGCGGTCGACTTCTTGCCGGCCTTCATCAGGACGTTCACGAACTTGGTGATCAGCTGCGAGCTATAGATCGGGTCCGGCAGGACCTCGCGCTTGGGTACTTCTCGGCGCCTGGGCATCGTCTTCTCCTCTAATTCCTTACTACCGCGTCTCGATTAGGACTTCGGACGCTTGGCGCCATACTTCGAACGACTCTGACGACGACCGTCAACCCCCACGGCATCGAGGGTTCCACGAACCACGTGGTACCGCACGCCGGGGAGATCCTTCACACGACCGCCACGAATCAAGACGATGGAGTGCTCTTGCAGATTGTGGCCGACACCGGGAATGTAGGTCGTGACCTCGATCCCGTTGGTCAAACGAACACGAGCCACTTTGCGTAGCGCCGAGTTCGGCTTCTTAGGTGTCTGGGTATAGACGCGAACACACACTCCACGCCGCTGCGGAGAAGACTGCAACGCAGGACTCTTCGTCTTGCCCTTTTTCCTCTTGCGGCCCTTGCGTACTAGCTGACTGATCGTTGGCATACCTTACTGCCTCTCCTGCGCATCCACCGAGGTCGCACACGCACCCATAGCGCCGGGCACGACCCGCGTCTCAAAAAATATTCATTGGGAGTCCACGAGGAATCCCTGTGTCACTCGTAAGTATTGGAAGGCGCCACGGTCCGGGGAGAACCCTCGGCGCGAAAACCCGCCGACCCTACTAAAAGGTCAGTGAGCATGTCAAGCCTTCCGCCGCCCGCACCGTAGGGTGGGCAACGGAAGGCGGGGAGACAAGCTCCAATTGGAGGAAAGATGGATGGATCGAACCAAAGCGGGGGCAAGACCCCATCAAAGGCGGAAATGATCTGGGCGCCAGTGCTGGATCCTCTTCTTGATCTCCTCACCGGAAAGCCCTTCATCGAGCGCCGCGGCGCACAGTTCGGCGAGTTCGCCGTCGCTAGCGAAGCGCAACCCCACCCACTGACCAGCCCTCAGCTCTTCCGCTCGTTCCTGGAGATCCGCCGGTAGGAGACGAGCAAAGCGCAGCCTCTCTTCGAGCCGGATGACTCGATCTTGCGCCTTGAGAGCGAAGAGCCGGGCATAGAGGAAGAGTAGAGGAAGAGAAAGACCAGGACCACGCCGACTAGAACTCCGCGAATACTGGCTCCGGTGGGATGTTGAAAGAGGGCGACGCACGCCCACACCAGGTGAACGACAATCAATCCACCCGCGACGTAGTGGTACATCGGCACCATGCGACGATGATTCGCCAAGTCTTGATCAGCCATCGAGAGATCCTCCAGTAGAGACCGGCGCACCGCCGTCGGTGGCGCCGTGTTGAGAGTGAGACCCGGATTGCACAGACGCCGAGCCGCCTACCGCCTTGCCTGGTGTCGCCTTGTCCGCCAGGTAGCGACTCGCCAGCTCGGTCACGGCATTGTAGGCCGCTTGCCGGCGCCGCCGCAGTTCCTCGGCCACCCGGCGCCGCGTCTTGAGCACGAAAAAGGCCCGTGCCTCCAGCCACCAGTCGCCGCGCCGTTGTTGGTAGCGCATCGCAAACCAGCCAGTAGCGGGCGCGATCAGTAACACCAGGACTCCCCAGCGCAAGCTACCGCCCCGCCAAGAGGCCAATACCGCCGCCAGGAGCCAGAAGCAGGGGTAGAGCACCAGCGACGGAAAGAGCTTCCAAGTTGCCCACTGGTCCGGTTCTTGAGAGACCCGACGGGCCAGCCACCCGGCCAGGCGATAGGGAATCCAGTTAAAAACCATGCCGATCAAGGCCAGGGGTAGAAACAAGCCCTGCAAAACGACGTTGCGCAGCAACCAGCGCACCACCCCAGGAACCGGATAGCGAGCGGCGACCTGGTCATCGCGAAGCCGCACGGTGCGCAGAAGCTGATCGTAAGCGGCGACCGTGCCGGTCGCGGCTGCCACTTCAAGGGGATAGCGCCGCGCCATCTCGCGCGATCCTTCAACGAAGGCGCGGCGCAGCGAAACACTCTTCGCCAATCGGCGGCCGCCCGGTAGGTCCGCCTCCGGCCGCTCGAAGAGCTCCACCGCTCGCGCGATCAAGGCCGCTTCATCCCACGACGAGTAGTTCAAGGTGACACCCCGCAGCGCCTCGGCGATGCGCGCCGTCAAATCGCGAACAGCCATGCCGGGGTCTTGCCGGTAGGATTCACTCAGCGGGCCCATCTCGATCGGCTGGCCGATCTGAATCAAGGCGCGAGAACGAAATCGGCCTTTGTCGTTGAAGGTTAGTCCCACCGGCAGGATACAGCTCCCCAACGGCCCGTAGCGCTCTTCCGCTTCCAAGACGATCCGCGCCGCCCCGGTGCGCAGTGGAGCCAGTTCCGGCTGGTTGTGGCTAATCCCCTCGGGGAAGAGGGCCAGCGACTCACCGTCGGCGAGCGCCTGGTGGGTGCGGGCGAACATGGTGGCGTTTTTCGAGATGTCCACCCCGGGATCGTGTCGACGGTAGACCGGGATCACCCCCGCCAGCGCCAGCAGCGGCCGCAGGCCGGTGATCTTCCACAAGGTGCTCTTGCCCAGCATGCGCGGGAAGAAGGGCATCACGGCGGCGATCAGCAGGGGGTCGATCAAACCATTGACATGGTTGGCCACCACCAGGACCGGCCCTCGCTCGGGAATGCGCTCGGCGTCCACCACCTCGAAACGGCGAAAGAAGAGGCGGGCCAGGAGACGAGCCAGGAACGAGCAGACCCCATCCGCCACTCGCCGCGCGCGGCTGGGCGGGCTGGCGCTGGAACGAGCAGTCAAGGCCATCCTCGGCGGCTCAACCCGGCGCGGTCAGGTGTCGATCCGACAGCCGGGCCTGGCTGCGCCCCTTCTCCACGTCGACCCGCCACAGCAGCCAGCCGCCCACGACAAAGAAGACGATGACCGAAAGAATCGCCTGCTGACTGGAGCCGGTGAAGTAGATCATCAAGCTAAAAATCAGCGGCCCGGCAATGCCCGCGAACTTCTCGAAAACCGAGAAGAGGCCGAAGAACTCCGCCGCCTTGTGACGCGGCACCATCGATGCGAAAAGGGAGCGCGACAGCGCCTGCGCTCCTCCCTGGACCATCCCGACCAGAAAGGCGAGGATGAAGAATTCCCTGATCGTCGTCATCCGGTAGGCGATGACGCTGATCACCACGTAGACCGCCAGCGAGACCAGGATCGCCCGCTTGGGGCCGATGCGCCCGGCTAGCTGCCCGAAAAGGATGGCGAAGGGAATGCCGACGAACTGCACCATCAGGATGGCCGCGATCACACTTTGCTGGGGCAAACCGCGGGTGGTGGCGTAGATGGCGGCCATGCGGATGATCGTGCCGATGCCGTCGTTGTAGATCATCACGGCCAGCAACATCTTGAATGCCTCGCTGTAGCTACCCCGCAGCTCGCGGAAGGTCTCGCCGATACGCTGGATGCTGACTCGAATCGGGTTGGCGCCCGCGCTCTCATCAGACTCGACCTGGCGCGGCGGCTCAGCCACCCGGCGAAAGAGGGGAATCGAAAACCCGGCCCACCACAGTGCCACGCTGACGAAGCTCAACCGGGTGGCGAGCCCGGCGCCGCTCAAGCCAAACCACTCTGGTTTCTGAATCCACGCCAAGTTGACGATCAACAGCAGGCCGCTGCCCAGATAGCCCAGGGCGTACCCCGCCGTCGAAACGCGGTCGAGTTCCTCACCCTCGGCAATGTGCGGCAGAAGCGAGTCATAGAAGACAAAACTGGCGGAGACCGCCAAGTTGCCGATGAAGAAGAGGACCAAGGCGAGAATCCAGTCGCCACTCTGAATGAAGAACATGGCGGCGGTGGCTAAGACGCCGAGCCCCACAAAACCGGCCATCATCCGCTTGCGCTGGCCCAGGAAGTCCCCCAGCGCGCCGAGGATCGGCGCCAGAATCGCCACGCAGACCAACGAGATCGTGGTGACGATTCCGAACCAAAAGGTCGAGCGCTCGGGATCCAGATCCTTGGCCGCCACACTTTGGAAGTAGATCGGAAAAACGGCGGTGATAATGACCAGGATAAAGGCCGAGTTGGCCCAGTCGTAGAGCGCCCATGCGCGCAGCTCGGGGCGATGGAGAGCAAACCGTTCAAGCAGGCCG
>QIHU01000683.1 GCA_003231035.1 Acidobacteriota bacterium | reverse complement strand
CCGCGGCGGAGGACTGGGACCCCAACTCCGATCGCCAGGAACGGATTCTCTTGGAATGCGACCCTACCTGGCCCGCCAAAGAGGCCCAATTTAGCCCCCCGATAGAACGCCAGCGCGACCCCTTGCAACAACTCCTCTCGGCCGCCCGCGCTGCGGCGACCCAAGCCCGCCTCTCGGCTGGCTACCTCAACTCCCTCCTCACCGCCCTGCTCGCCGATACCCTCAACCACCCAGCCCTCACCTCCCAAACCCACTCCGCCCTAGCCGCCCTGGCCGACGCGGCGGCGGCGCTGGAGGAGGTGAGTGGGTGAAACCTTCGGGACACGGCTATTTCCAGAGCTTGGAACTAGCTCATCTAGACCCAGCTTGACCTGCGTGATACATTAAGCGTATGCTCGCAAAATCAATAGGTGCCATATCCTGCATGAATCACCGTACCGTCAGTGTTCATGGAAAGCTTGCCAAGCACGAAGCCTGCCCCTGCCTGTTCCCGAGCCGGCCACCACCACTGCTGCAACCCATGAAATCCGTCGACCTACCCATGGAATGTCACAGCCAAGCGTCCTGACACTGTTCTCACAGGTGTCCACCAAGATCTAACCAACCAGCAAGGAGCCAGCATGAGAAATACGACTAAACTTCTACTTACCCTCATCTTTGCCGTAGGAGCATTCTGGGCCATCAACAGCCAGGCTGCGGACGATCAATGCACCTCTTCTTCTGGTTGCGCTGAGTGCGCCTTTGATGGTGATGGAGGTCTTGCGTGTACCTTCGTTAATTACGATGCTTGGTGCGACTGCACGCTTGGTTTTCAAGGAGCAGCCAATACTTGTGCCAGCAACGGATTTTGCAGTTATGACACCTGGTCGCTAGGACCCTCGGGCGGCGGCTACGGCCCTGGAGGCGGATCTAGCTGCACGATCTTGATCGGCGAGTGGTGTCCACCTTCGTGCGTAGTCTGCACCACCGTATTTTGGTTCTAATTAACTTCCAGTCAAGCAATAAGAAATCAACGAGGTACTCAATGCGCAAAAAATTCCTCCTCGCCCTGCTAGCTGCTTCCGCCCTCGCAATCGCTGTCCTTGCCCCTACGAATACTGACGCCTCCATTCACACGTGCTCGGTAGAGAACGGCTGCTCCGATTGCAAGATTCAGTCCAATGGCTATGCTTCCTGTGTCACAGTTTCACACCCTGCCAGTTGTAGCTGTACCATTAGCGTCTCGAATCCTTACCTCTGCAAGCTCCAAAGCGCCTGCGATTACACCGGGGCTGGGCTAGGCCCGCTTGTGCCCTCAAGCGGTGGCTCGTGTACAATCCTGGCTGGTGAGTGGTGCCCGCCAGGGTGCGCGAGCTGTACTGTTGTTTTCTGGTGGAACTAGCTTGAACATGGGCCGCATCCTCAGGTTTTCGGCTGTCATAGGCTTACTCGCAAGCATTGCGCTGCCGACTTGGAGCCAAACTCTTTCCAATACTCCGCCAAGAACAAAGGTCACGCTATCGACAAGGCTAGAACAGAGCCTTGCCGAAGGCACTCTCGCGCCGCAGGTTCAGATCAAAGCAAACCCGTACTCGGGGCAGTCTCAGAAGCCGCTAGATCTCGAGCTTTCGGCCGGTGCAAGCGGGGAGTTTCTCCTGGCCCCTGGCCGCTGGGTTCTCGAGGCTGAAGTACAAGGGTACTGGACTCCTCCGGTACAGCTTGAAGTCGGCTCCGATCCACTCCACCGTGAGCTGATCTTCTGGCCAACCGGGGTCTTGACCGGCGGTTTTGCCGCCCTCCCTCGTGGCGAGCCGGCTCCTTCCGAGATCTTGCTCTTCTTTCGCCCCGAGCCGACGAAGAGAGCGGCCAAGAAAGGGCCACCTCCGGGGCGTGTAGGTTGCTCGCTGGATAAGGATCTTCTCTTTCAGTGCGAACCCCCAGCTGGGCAGATGGACCTTCGTATCGTGGTGAAGGGTTTTGTCCCTCGATTCGCTTGGGCCATCAACGTCAAGGCAGGCAAGAGCAAGAATCTCGGCCGTACTGACCTGGCGCGAGGGTCGTCAGTGTTGGGGTGGGTTCAGACTGAGGATGGCGATGCCGCCGCAAAAGCAGAACTGGAGCTGCGTCCGTTTGGCGGTGAGACCTTGAGAGTCAATGCCAAGCGGCAACGGCTCAAGGAACGCCACCGGCGAGCCAAGACCAACGCCAAGGGCTTCTTCCAGATCGACGACCTACCTCCTGGCGCCTACGTGCTCGAAGCTCGACTAGAGCCCTATGCACCGGCCACCACCACGGTACGCATCACCGAATACCAAGTCACCGAGGTGACCAACCCGCCCTTGGTACTAGAGCGCCCCAAGATCTTGACCTCCTTCGTGAGTCCGCCGGTCGATCCGTGGGAGCAGCAGTGGACCCTAGAACTACAGCGGATCGACCGCAAGAGTTCACAGGTCTTAGAAACGCTGAGGGAGAGCGTGGGCCTCGATGGTGTCTGCGAGATCACAGGTCTCTCGCCTGCATTCTATTCGGCCCAGCTGATCTCCAGTCGCGGAGATTCATGGGCGAGCGAAGCCGTGGAGATCGGTTCTGACAATGTCAACCTTGAGATTGGCATGGAGATCGTGGAGGTTCGCGGAACCGTCCAGCTTGGGGAAGAGCCGCTCGTGGCGGAGCTCTTCTTCGGCGGCAGGTTCGGAGCCGTTCGACTCGCGACCAAGTCCGGCGACCAAGGCCGTTTCCAGCTCTATCTACCACGGCAAGGAGACTGGCAGGTCAGTGTTCAAGCGGCGGAGCCTTCGGTTAGCCGCGATTTCGGCAAGGTCAAGGTCAAGGTCAAGGCAAGCTCACTGGTGGCGCGAGTCGATCTCTATTTGGATAACACTCGTCTTCGCGGGCGTGTGGTGGATGTCTTGCAGAATCCCGTGGAAGATGCCTGGGTGAACTTCAGTTCCCAGGAAGACGATTCTAGCCAAACACTCCAGAAGGAGTCTGATGCCAACGGGATCTTCGAGTTCCAAGGGCTGAGCGTGGGGCGCGGCTTGGTTTCCGCCGAGGCCGCTGGGCGTCGCTATTCGCAGCCTAGAGTTGTTGAGATTCTGGAGCAGGCGGAGGAGCAGGAAGAGCTGACTTTGACGGTCGAGGAGCAGGTTCGTATCGACGGCCGTATCGGCTCCGCGATTGGCGCGGTGCCGGGAGTTCGCGTCAAGGCAGCGCCCGTGCAGCTCCCCTACCTAGGCGTAGGGGTGGTGACAAGCGACGCGCAGGGGCGCTTTCAGCTTTATGTCTCACCAGCCGCCAAGGAGATTCACCTGGCGGTATCGCCACCGGGCTTCGCCTTTCGAATGCTGCGGCTTCCGATTCCTGAAGACGGGCAAATGGTGATTGGCGTGGAACAGAGCCATGCCTCGCTTACGATCGAGGTAGAACCACCCATCGACTGGACTGATACGAGAGGGCCCAAGGTCTATCTGCTGCATCAGGGAGGGGTGGAGCCGCTCACCGTCCTTCTCGGCTGGGCACAGATGCAGGGTGTGCACACGGATAGTTCTTCGACCTTTGAGATTCCCACCCTCGAACCGGGTTCCTACACCGCTTGCCTCGCCAGCTCACAGGAGCGGCCCGGGCTCGAGCTTGGGGTACTACCCTCGAAGCGCTGTGACA
>QIHU01000366.1 GCA_003231035.1 Acidobacteriota bacterium | reverse complement strand
CACGCCGAGATGGAGCGGCTGTTCGCCGACAACCCCGGCGCCGTGGCGGCCAGCGCGGAGTTGGCCGAACGGTTGGATTTCACCCTGGCGAGCCTCGACTACCGCTTCCCGGACTTTTCTCTGCCCCCCGGCGAAACCCCCGGCTCCTACCTGCGCCAGGTGGCCTGGAACGGCGCCCGCGCCCGGTTCAGACCGCTCACCGCGCGGGCACAGATGCAGATCGAAAAAGAGCTAGCGCTGATCGAAAAGCTTGGGCTAGCCGGTTATTTTCTCATCGTCTGGGACATCGTGCGCTTCTGCCAACGCCAGGGAATCCTCGCCCAGGGGCGCGGCTCGGCGGCCAACAGCGCCGTCTGCTATGCCCTCTCGATGTGAAGATGGAACTGCTCTTCGAGCGTTTCCTCTCCGAGGAGCGCGGCGAGTGGCCGGACATCGATCTCGACCTGCCCTCGGGAGGGCAGCGCGAGAAGGTCATCCAATACGTCTACGGGCGCTACGGCCCGCACGGCGCCGCGATGACCGCCAACGTCATCACCTATCGGGACCGCTCCGCCACCCGCGAGGTCGCCAAGGCGCTGGGCTTCTCGGGAGCTCAGATCGATCGCCTCGCCAAGCAACTCGGCCGTTGGAGCTACGACCACAATCGCGGCGACAAGAAGTCCTTCAGCGAAGAGATCACCGCCGCCGGTTTCGACCCCAAGGAGCGGCGCATGCGTCTCTTCGCCGACCTCTGGGAGCGCATCCACCACCTCCCGCGCCACCTCGGGCAACACTCCGGCGGGATGGTGATCGCCGCCGGTCGGTTGGATGAAGTGGTGCCGCTCGAACCCTCCTCGATGGTCAACCGGGTGGTGGTGCAGTGGGACAAGGAAGATTGCGCCGACTTGGGGATCATCAAGATCGATCTCTTGGGGCTGGGCATGCTCAACGCCCTCGAAGAGGCGGTACCGCTGATCCATATCCACGAAAAGAGGCACGTCGATCTCGCCCACCTTCCCCCCGACGACCCCAAGACCTTCCAGATGATTCGCGACGCCGACACCGTGGGGGTCTTCCAGATCGAAAGCCGGGCACAGATGGCCTCCCTACCCCGCCACGCACCGCGTACCTTCTACGATCTGGTGGTGCAGGTGGCGATCATCCGTCCCGGCCCGATCGTCGGCGGCATGGTCAACCCCTTCTTCGAACGCCGGGTCGGCCGCGAGCCGGTGGAGTACGCCCATCCCAGCCTGGAACCGATCCTCAAGCGCACCCTCGGCATCCCCCTCTTTCAGGAACAGATCCTGCGCGTCGCCATGGTCGCCGCCGGCTTCTCGGGCGGCGAGGCGGAGGAGCTGCGCCGCGCCATGGGCTTCAAACGATCGGTCGACAGCATGAACAAACTGACCCAGCGGCTGCGCGACGGCATGTGCAAACGTGGCATTCTCGGCGACGCCCAAGAGCAGGTCCTCAAGTCGATCACCTCCTTCGCTCTCTACGGTTTTCCCGAATCGCACGCCGCCAGCTTCGCCCTCATCGCCTACGCCAGCGCCTACCTCAAGGCGCACCACCCCACCGCCTTTTTCACCGCGCTCCTCAACGCCTGGCCGATGGGCTTCTACCACCCTTCGAGCCTAGTGCAAGACGCCAAGCGGCACGGCGTCGAGGTGCGCCCGATCGACGTCAACCGCTCCGGTTGGCGCTGCCGCTGGGAGGACAACGCCCAGGGTAAGAAGAAATCCCACGCCGCCGGGGCTCTGCGCCTCGGCCTGCGCTACGTGCGCGGGCTACGCCGGCAGACCGGCGAAGCGATCGAGGCGCAGGTGGCTCAAACCCCTTTCGCCAACCTCGACGACCTCGCCCGCCGCTGTCAAGCGCAGGACAAGGAGCTCACCGCGCTGGCCAATGCCGGCGCCTTGGCCGGCTTCTCGATGAGCCGGCGGCAAGCCCTGTGGCAAGTGGCCTGGGTTTCGCGCCAGGCCGGCCCCTTGCTCGACAACCAAGAGCCCGCCCCCTCACCGTTGGTCGAGATGTCCGAGGCGGAACGGACGATGGCCGACTTCGCCACCACCGGCCTCACCGTCGGAGTCCACCCGATGCGCTATTTCAGGCAACAGTTGAAGAGATTCGACGTCACCCCTGCCGCCGCCCTCGATCGCATCGCCAACGGCACCACGGTGCGCATCGGCGGCTCGGTGATCGTGCGCCAGCGCCCCGGCACCGCCAAAGGGGTCCTCTTCATCACCCTTGAAGACGAGACCGGCATGGTGCAGGCGATCGTGCGCCGGGAACAGCTGGAGGAGCACCGCATGCTGATCGTCAGCTCACCAGGGCTGATCGTCGAAGGAACCCTGCAACGGCGCGACGGCTCGATGTCGATCCAGGCGGAAAAGTTCTGGCGCCTCCAACGGCTGCAAAAAGTGCCGAGCCACGACTTCCGGTAGGTCGATCGCCCGCAAGGCGGGAATCAATTGCGGGCCGACCGGGTTAGTTTTCAATAGAGAACTCAATTCAAGGCGAGGAGACTGCAATGCTGACCTTCTTGACTCTTTTCCTAGGCCTGGTCTATGACGTCCATCCGGTGGAGCTGTCGGTGAGCGCTGAAGTGGCCGCCGTCGAGCTGCACTTGAACGGCGAGCAGATCGGCAAACTCACTGGCGAACCCTGGTCGCGCGATTGTGATTTCGGCGACACCTTGCGCCCCCATGAGCTGGTCGCCGTGGCACACAACGCCAGTGGCGAAGAGGTCGCGCGGGCTCGGCAGTGGATCAACCTGCCCCGCTCCCACGCCGAAGCGGTTCTGGTACTGACCAGCGGCACTGAAGGTAGCCCCCCCTTCGCCAAGCTGGCTTGGGAAGCGGTCGGCGGCACGGCACCACAGAAGATCGTCGTCACCCTGAACGACCAACCGATCGAGGTGAAGGATCCCACCCACATCGCGCTACCACCCCATGACCTTAACCAGATCCAGCTCTTGGCGGCGGAGTTGACCTTCCCGGACGGCCTCCAAACCCGGACCGAGTTGGTCTTCGGTGGCGCCTTCGGTGACCAGGTTTCGACCGAAATGACCGCCGTCCCACTGACTCGTAGCCGGAAACGTAGGGCCAAAACGATGAGCGCCGACCAGCTCTCCACCACTCTCACCAAGAATGGAATACCGCTGCTGGTGCTCGCCTCGGAGGCAGGCAGGGCTCAGGTAGTGATCGTCCAGGACCCTTCGGCACAACTGATGCTGGGGACGATCGGTTTGAATATGGATCGACTCGGCACCGCCGTCAGCAACCGTAACACCCGCCTCAATAAGGGGGAACAGGTGCGGGTCATCTCGACCAAACCCGCACGGCTAGCTAGTGCCGAAGTGCCGTACGACCTCTTTCCAATCTCGCGCGGCTTCGGAGCCGAGGATGGCAACTTGCCCTACTTGCTCACCCACCTGATGATCTCCGGCGAATCCAGCAAATCAAAGGTCGCCGACGCTGTCGCCGTGGGTGCGGTGCACGCCGCGGCCACCAACCAGCCACGCGCGGTGGTGCTGATTCTCGGCCCCGACCGCGACAGCGACGCCAGTAGATTTTCAGTAGCGCAGGTCCGCGAGTACCTCACCAGCCTACGCGTCCCTCTCGTGGTTTGGGCAGCGGGACAGGTGCAGTCCAAGCGGGTCTCCGAAGACCGGATGCCGATGGCCCACAACACTCCCTGGGGCAAGGCGCGTGACATCAGTTCCAACTCGCGGCTACTCGCGGCCGTCAGCGAGCTGCGCAACGAACTCGACAATCAGTGGATCGTCTGGGTCGAGGGTAGCCATCTCCCACAAGATATCCAACTAGCGCAAGGAACGAAGGGCCTTGAGCTAGCTAGGTAGCCAACTCCACTTCGATCCGCTCAGGGCCGGAGTAGACGTTGCATCGGCTGTCTCTCAAGAAGCCGATCAGCGTCTGCCCCATCTCCAGCTGCTCGGTGCCGAGACCGAGCAGAGAATCGGGACTGAGGCGGCTAGACACTTCTGCACGATCTCGAAGCTGGACCGGCCGCTGACCAATACAAGGCTGTCAGACAAGGGTAGACGGCCCTGCTCGAAGGCCCAACCGACCAGTTTGTCGACGGCATTGTGGCGCCCAACGTCCTCACGCACCGCCACCAGATCACCGTCGGCGGTGAACAACGCCGCCGCGTGCAGGCCGCCGGTCGTGGCGAACAGTTTCTGCGTCGCCCGCAACCGATCAGGCAGCGAGTACAGCAGGCCCGGAGCCACTCGCGGACCGGCGCTCGGTGTCGGTCCACCGCTCAAGCGTAGGTTCTCGATCCCAGCCCGCCCGCAGACACCGCAGGCGCTGGAAGCGAAGAAATGGCGCTCGAGGCGGGCTAGATCGGGGAGTTCGCTGCCCGCGATCTCCACCTCGAGGACGTTCGAAGGTGCCCCCGGCGCCGACCACTCATCCTCCAGCTCGCGGCACCCCACCACCGTTTCAATACGATCGAGGATTCCTTCCGCGAAGAGGAAGCCCAAGGCCAACTCCCGGTCGGCGCCAGGGGTGCGCATGGTGACCGCGATCCGGCTCTGTCGGTTGTCGGTCACCGGCCCGCAATCGGATCTCGAGCGGTTCTTCGCTGACCAGCCGATCCGGTCTTTCGACCACCGGCCTCCCCTCCTCCAGCCGCACCACAGAGACCGAGGTCTCGGGCTTACCCTGACCGCCCTCGGCCCCACCTGGGGAGTCGCGCCGAAGTTGTTTCTGCGCCACCGCGGCTCACTGACCTTGCTGCGGCATCACCGCTTCGCGAACCGTGCTCGACGGGCGCTCGCCAAAAATGGCATGCGGCTTGACCGCCGGTTGCCAGCGCAAACCGAAGCGCTCCCTGGCGGCGCGCGACAGTTCCCGCGCCGCCTCTTCGGGAGAGTCGGTGATCAGGATCCGGTCGATATCGTTGGGCGAGATCGTCCCTTCCGGGACCATCGTTTCGCGGATGAAGCCGATCAGATCACGCCAGTAGTCGGTGCCCATCAAGACAAGGGGAAAATCCCCCATCTTGCGGGTCTGGATCAGGGTTGCCGTCTCGAAAATCTCGTCCAAGGTACCAAAACCACCCGGGGCTACGATGAAGCCGTAGGAGTACTTGAGGAGCATCAGCTTGCGGACAAAGAAATAGTCGAACTCCACCGAGCGGTCGAGCCACGGATTGGCCTCATCCTCGAAGTCGAGTTTGATGACCGAGCCCACCGTCCTGCCGCCAGCCTCTTTGGCCCCCCGGCAGGCCGCCTCCATGATTCCCGGTCCACCGCCGGTCATGACGGTGAACCCGGCCCGTGCCAGAGCCCCGCCCACCTCGCGCGCTAGCTGGTAGTAGCGATGATCTTCTTTAAAACGAGCCGAGCCGAAAACCGTCGCGCAAGGACCGACAAAGTGGAGGCCACGAAACCCCTTGATCAACTCCCAGAAGATCTTGAAGGCGCTCCCCAGCTCCACGGTACGAGAGCGTGGTTCGCCCAGAAACCGACCTTCGGGGGTCGACTGCAACGCCGTGGAAGAAGCGGGGGAAGAAGCGGGGGGAGAAGAGACGGGAGAGGAGTGAGTGTGATCTGCCATAGCGAAGCAGTGTACCCCTTACCAAGTGATCGGCAGACGGATCTTGCGTTTCTGCTTGTCGGTGAACAGCACGTAGCCTTCGCG
>QIHU01000543.1 GCA_003231035.1 Acidobacteriota bacterium | reverse complement strand
ATTGACGAAAAAGGCCGGATTCGGCCCGATGAGGACGTGCCCCTGGAGCCGGGGACAAAGGTGCTGATTACCTTCCTCGGCGATGTGACCGCGGCGTCCTTGTTGAGTGAACGGTCGCTTTCGGCGGACTGGTCGCGTCCAGAGGAAGATGAGGCGTGGTCACACTTGAACCCGGCGTAGTCGTCCTCGTTCGTTTCCCGGCGCGAAGTGAGTGACACTCCGGTGGCGGTGCTGGGTCTCTGATCGAGAGGTCCGAGTTCATGCCGATTGGCTTCAAGCCTCCAACAATCGCGCTAGCTCGTCTTGAAGGTTCTTTTCCCTCGAGAACCCTCTTCCCTCAATCAGGTCGATGGCTTCCCTGGCGGTGGCGAGATCACTCTCGCTGGCATGTTGGAGGAGCTGGTAGGCGTCATCGTAGTCGCGCATCCTTCTTGGACCCGCGGCGAGGAGTTTCATGGCGATGAGGTGACCGATTGAGGCGACAGGGGCTCGCAGACCTGGCAGTATCTCTATGGGGTTGCCCCTGCCACGATTTCGGGCTCGATCCCGGAGCTGGCGAGAAGTAGATCAACCGTGACCTCCCGCGAAGCGGGCAGTGGCGGACTAAGGCGAAGAGTCGACAACCTGCCGGTGGATCGGTGTTCGAGGTGTTGGAATGGCTGATAGCCGAGCTGAAGAAAGGAGGCTCCAATCTTCTCGGCTTCGGTGTCGTCGGCGACCGCGATCGCCACATCGATGTCTTTGGTAGTCCGAGGAGCGGTGCGGACGGATACCGCAATCCCGCCGACCAGTGCCCACTTCAACCGCAAGCGCTGGAGGTCACCTGTGGCGCGCCTGAGGGTCCCTACCAGGTTGCTGAGCATGACCGCTAAGACCGAGAGTCCGGGGGCCGAATCACTTCGTGATCGGGAGGGAGCTCATTTTGAAGCCATTCCCGAAGCCGTGCAGCGATCTCCTGCTCGTCGGCCTGAGGATTTCGCCGCCGAAGGTTCTGCCGCATGATGACTTTCGCCGTCTCGAAGAGGTCGATCACGCCCTCCATTCGGTCTTGATACTCGGACTCTGCTACCGGCTCTGTCATGGCCCTATTATACCGCCTCCCTCCCCGGCGAGCGGGCTACCTCTCCCGGGCCAGCACCCGGTTCAACACCGCCGCCAGCCTCACTCCCGCTTGCCGCAGTCGCTCTTCGACCACGGGTAGGTTGCGGCGATGGTAGGCGGAGCCGAGGTCGTCGCCGGCTTGGGCGGCGTAGGCGTGGCTGCGGGCGAGGTCGAAGGATTCTTGGGCCCAGTCCAAGGGGGTGCTGTTGGCCCAAGTTCGTTTTTCCACAGCCGTCGTCTTGCGGTCTAGAGTTTTGGCCCAGCCGCGCCAGTTGCGGAAGGTCCACCAGGAGAGGTTGCGCTCGATGATCGAGCTGTCCCACAGGGCGTGCAGGTTGACCGGCTCGCCGTAAAAAGTGACCAGCAGCCGGTTACCGCCGCGGTCGGCGGCGTAGCTGGCGTGGAGGGGTTGGTGGACGTCGCCGATGAAGTGGGCGAGGAACTTGAGTGCCTCGCGGCGCTCGGCCAGCGGGCGCTGGCGGTCGGCGAGTTGGTCGCGGAACCGTTCAATGGCGCGCACCACGCAGCCGCGCGGCGGGCAGTCTTGCTCAAGGACGATATCCTCGGCGCCCTCGGCGCCGTTGATGTAGTGCAGCGGACCGGCCCAGTTGTACGACTCATCCGAGCGAATGCGGTCGGCCCAGGTGGAGGCGTGGGCGAGGGTTTCGTCGTCGCCGTGGAGGAGACGGTCGACCTCGGACCGAGCCTCCACCGTCAGATTGCGCTGGGCGATTTCGCCGACGATCTGGTGGCCCTTGGCGCCCCAGGCCGCGGCTGAAGTGGGCCAAATTGCCAAAGCAAGTGCGCATCCGCCGACTAGGAGTCTGAGAGGACGATGCATTGGTTCTCCGCGAGTTGGCGCCGCGAAGTTCTCAGCAGTTCTCTGCGGAGGCGGTGGCGGCGGTTGAACGATGTGCTCGTATTCTGCCTTAAGTAGGGTGGTCGGTGCTGGACCGGCCACCCTAACGAAGCAGAGCCGCGGAGGTGTTGAGCGGGCGTGGCTACACGGCCGGGGCTGCCCTGACGATCAGTCTCCCGATGATAGCCATAGTGGCGGGAATCTCGTCGGGCCCCGGGGTCAGTACCAGGATCAACAGGATCGATGCCGCCAGAGCGATTTCCCACCATTTCGGATGCCTCACACACTCGCACGGTTCGACTCCCAGTTCCTGGATCAGTGCGGGGACCGACCAGCAAGTTCCTGGGATCGAGCTGCAGCCGACGTCGATGCAGCTATCTTCGGGACCCTCAATGCAAAGGGATCCTTCCTGAGTCGGTAGTCGAGCGCCGAAACTCGGCATCAAGCCTTTGAGGAACAGGGCGACAAACTCCGCGATCGTGGTGGGTAGCGCGCCGTTTTGGTCCGCTTCATAGAAGAGGCTGACGAGCTGAGAGTCGGCCATCTCGTCCTTGTTCTCGTCGATGAAGTCCTCCAAGGAGTCGATCAGCGGGTCGAGACAGTTGTTGGTCAGGCCGCTAGCCAGAGCCCATGCGCTGGGGCCGAAGGCGTTGGGGTCGTACGGGTCGGAGTTGGTGAGGTGAGAAGGCATCGAGGTTGCGCCCGCGATTTTGCACTTAGGGACGGGTATTGCCGGAGTGAAGGGGCCGCTTGGATTGGGCTGGATGAGGCGTTGGCCGGACTTTCCTTGGGCCGCGGCGGTGAGACCGTAGAAGCCGGCAGCTAGAGCGGCCAGTCCGAAGCCGCCCTGTCCTAGGAGTTGGCGGCGGTCGATCCCTGGCGCGGACGTGGGTGGCGAAGCAGCGTCGGGCGAGGTGAGTTCGGTTGCCGGTTGGACTTTGATTTCGGAGTTCGGGGTGGAGCCAGTGGACGGGGACTCATTCTTACCGCGACTTGTCATCTGGGAACCTCCTGACTGTAGGGCGCGAGCCAAGGCGCTCAGCGGCCGGTTGACTGGAACTCGGTTCCTCCAAACCTCCGCAGAGTATCCCCCTCCTTCCGAGGCGGAGTCACGAGCCTTTCTCCTCATAAGATCAAGGAGTCATCAGCGGAGCAAGATTGCCCCCCCCTTCGCGTAGCGGCTCGCCGGTGCGAGAGACTAGGCTGTCTCTACTCGCCGTAGGGCACCCAGATATTCTTGATCTGGGTGGCGTGGCGCAGGAAGTCCTGGCCGGCCCCTTGGACGGGGTCTCGCCAGTCGCGGGCGCGGCCGTCGTTGACCCAGGTCTGCTTGAGGTTGTCGGCCGAGGCCCGTTCGACGGCGGCGCTGCCCTGGCGGCTGCCGAAGTACCAAATGGCGTCGATGTCGGCGTGGTCGGCGAGGACGCCGGCGAGCAGTTCGCGTTCCCCGGTGACGATGTTGACCACCCCGCCGGGGAGGTCGGAGGTGTCGAGAACCTGGTAGAGGTCGGTCGCCGCCAGTGGGTGGCGTTCGGAGGGGACGGCGACCACGGTGTTGCCCATCGCCACGGCGGCGAAGACGGCGGAGACGAAAGCGAGGAGGGGTGCCTCTTCGGGGCAGAGAATGGCCACCGTGCCGATCGGCTCGGGCACCGCCAGGGTGAAGTTGCGAATCGGGGTCGAGTGGATGCGGCCGTCGTACTTGTCGGCCCAGG
>QIHU01000186.1 GCA_003231035.1 Acidobacteriota bacterium | reverse complement strand
CGTCCACATGGCGGTCGCGCAAACCTACATCAACGAGGAAAAATTGACCGAGGCTAGCGCAGCGCTCGACGAGGTCTTGAAGGCGACTCCCAACGACCCTAGTGCGCTCAAGCTCTACGCCAATATCAAGGGCAAGCAGGGCGAGACCGAGGTCGCAATCGAAACCTTGAAAAAGCTGATCGAGGTCGACCCGGACGACGCCGAGTCGATCAAGCTGATCGCCAACATCCTGGTCATCGAGGGACGCGAAGAAGATGCGCAGGCGTACATCGACCAGTTGCCAGAGGGCAGGCATCGATCCCGACGCGTACCTCAATCTGGGTGTCGACGAGTACAACTCCAACAACTTCGAGGCAGCTCTGGGCTACTTCGACAAGGCGTTGGCCCAAGATGACACCTCGACCACCGCCTACTATTACCGCGGCCTCGCCTACCTAGCGAGCGGCAATACCGAAGCTTCCAAGGCCGATTTCATAAAATTGATCGAGCTCGACCCCGAAGGCCAGTATGCCGCTCAGGCCAAAGAGTTCGTCGCTGGCCTCTAGGGCTACTTGGCTGAGAGAAAGACGCGGACTATGAACCTCTGGCCAGCGGCAAATCGGGTAGCCGAACCGCTGGCCGTTGTTTTGCGCGGTCTCTTGTTCATCCTGCTGCTGGGGGCCAGTTCGGCTTGCCAGCAGGATGGGTCCCAACCTGGAGGTGCCGATACCGAGACTCCTACCGCCAGCTCCACCGGTTCAGCGGCCTCCACTTCCTCTCTTTCAGCCCCCACCGCGGTCCCTAGCGGTCCGCTCGATGTCGTCCTGATCACCATCGACACGCTGCGCGCCGACAGTCTAGGTTTCGCGGGCAACTCAAAGGTCGCCACACCGGTGATCGACCGTTTGGCTGCCGCGGGTCGGGTTTTTTCCTTCGCCCACGCGCACAATGTGGTCACCCTACCCTCGCACGCCAACATCCTCACCGGCCGCTACCCCTATCAACACGGCGTGCACGAGAACAGCGGCTTCGAGTTGGCCGACGATGTCCCCACCCTGGCCACCCTGCTCGCCGAGGCCGGTTATGCGACCGGGGCATTCGTCGCCGCCTATCCCCTCGACGCCCGCTACGGGCTGGGCCGAGGATTTGATGTCTACAACGACGACTACCTCGTGGGTTCGCGCCCGACGGAGTTCGTCATGGCTGAGCGGCGGGGAGACGAGGTGGTGGCCCTAGCCAAAGACTGGTGGCAAGACCAAGCCGGCAAGCCACGCTTTCTGTGGATCCACCTCTACGATCCTCATGCGCCCTATACCCCACCCGAGCCCTTCGCGAGCCGCTACGCCAGCGAGCCCTACCTCGGAGAGGTCGCCGCCACCGATGCCTTCCTCGAGCCGCTGCTGGCGCCAATCTTGGCCAACAACGACGGCTCGACGCTGGTCATATTCACTTCCGACCACGGTGAGTCTCTCGGCGAACACGGCGAGTTGACCCATGGCCTCTTCGCCTACGAGGCGACCCTTAAGGTACCTCTAGTTCTTTGGGGACGGGGGGTGACAGTGGGTGTCGACGAGACTTCGGTCGGTCATGTGGATATCTTTCCGACCGTCTTGGAAGCCGCCAACGTCGAGATTCCAGACGGCTTGCCGGGCAAGCGCTTGCCCCTCTCCGATTCCACCACCGCTCCCCTACGCACCCTCTACTTCGAGGCGTTGTCCGGCTCGATCAACCGCGGCTGGGCGCCGCTGCACGGCATGCTCGAGGCGCGCCAGAAGCTGATTCGGCTCCCCCTGCCCGAACTCTACGACCTCGCCACCGACCCCATGGAAGCCCACAATCTGGCCGACAGCCAGCGGCGCGAAGCCAACCGCTTGCGCGGTCTGATTCCACCAGAGGCTCTGCAACCACCCAGCCGAGGCAGGATCTCCGACGAGGAGATCCGCCGCCTACGCAGTCTCGGCTACGTCGCCTCTTCGGCCACCGGAAAGGTCAGTTTCACCCCCGAGAACGACCCCAAGAACCTTATCGCGATCGATCGCAAGCTCCACCGGGTGGTGGCGCTCTACATGGAACGACATCTCGCGGAATCCGCAACCCTGGCGCGGGAGATCATCGCCGAGCGTCCCACCATGGCCATCGCCTACGAACATCTCTCGGAAGCGCTGCGCGAGCAAGGGCGGATCGCGGAGGCGATCACCGCCCTCGAAGCGGCCCTCGCCAACGGTATCTCACATCCGGGGGTGGTGCGCCAGCTGGCGCTGAGCCTCGCCGAGGGGGGGCGAAGCGCGGAGGCGGTCCGTCTCCTCGCCCACACCGCCGATGGGCAAGATATTGACGACCTCAACGCGCTCGCCGTGGCCCACTACAGCGCTCGGAGTTTCGACAGCGCCGCCACCGTCCTTGAGCGACTATTGAGCTTCGACGCGGAGAACACCAAGGCCCTCGAGACTCTCGGAGCCGTGGCCTTGAGCCAGGGAAAAGTCAACGAAGCGCAGCGCCACCTCGAGCGAGCGGTGGAAATCAACCCCGCCCTCCCTTTTTCTTGGACCACCCTCGGTGTGGTCCGATCCCGCCTCGGCGACAACGCCGGGGCGCTCGCCGCGTGGCAGCGAGCGATCGAGGTCGACCCGCACGCCTTCGATGCCCTCTACAACAGCGGCTGGGTGGCGGCTTCCATGGGTAGAAAAGAGACGGCGATCGGCGCTTTCAGCCGTTTCATCGAGCTGGCTCCCCCATCCCGAGGCGAGGATATCGGCAAAGCCAAAGAGGCGCTGGCTAGGTTGGAGAATTCATGATTCCGATTGGCCGCCACCGCCTGCTGGCCGCACTCATCCTCAGTAGCCTGCTGACCAGCGGCTGCCCCAGCCAGGATTCCAGCCCGCGAGGAAAGGGAGCCCCGGCACCGCGGCTCTCTTTCCCACGAGCGCCGGTCATCTTCATTTCGGTCGACACTCTGCGCTCCGACCGCTTGCCGGCCTACGGTTACGACGGCGTCAAGACTCCCGCCTTCGACGCTTTTCGGCGCGATTCCATCCTCTTCGAACGGGCCTACTGCCACTACCCGCTGACCCTACCCTCCCATGCTTCGATTTTTACCGGCATGCTGCCGAGCGCCAACGGGGTCCGCGACAACATCGGCTACACGCTCGACACCGACACCTTGCCCTACCTCCCTCTTCTGCTTCAGCAACAGGGATACTCCACCGGGGCCGCGGTTTCGACCATCGTCCTGGAGAGCCCAACCGGTCTTTCCGCCGGTTTCGATTTCTATAGCGATGAGATCGAAACCGCTGGCGTCTTTGGCCTTTCCGCAGCGCAGCGCGGCGGCGACGAAACCGCCAAGGTCGCTCTAGATTGGCTCTCCCAGGTCGGCGAGCAGCCCGCCTTTCTCTTTTACCACTTCTACGAACCCCACAGCCCGCACGATCAGCCCGAACCCTACGCTTCGCTCTACGCCGATCCCTACGATGGCGATGTCGCCTTTGCCGATGCCGTTTTGGGTCGGTTTCTCGCCGGCCTGCGCGAGTTGGACCTGTACGACAAGTCGATCATCGTTCTCTTCTCCGATCACGGCGAGGGGCTCGGCGACCACGGAGAGGCGGAGCACGGCGTCCTCTTGTATCGGGAGGTGCTGCAAGTACCCCTGATGCTGAAGCTACCCGGCAATCGGCTCGCCGGCCAGGCCACCGCGGTCAGCGCTCAGCTGATCGACCTGGCGCCGACCGTGCTCACCTTGCTCAACCACGAGGTGCCGCCGGAAATGAAAGGCAGTTCGCTGCTCTCGCTGCTCGCCGAAGATGCACCTGAACGGCAGATCTACTCAGAGACCCACTACCCGCGCCTCCACCTTGGGTGGAACGAGCTGACCTCGTTGATCGAGGACAACCACCATCTGATTCAAGGACCCGACCCGGAACTCTACGACCTGGTTGCCGACCCGGGTGAGACCCAGAACATCCTGCTCCAGGAGCGGCGCATTTACGCTCGCCT
>QIHU01000559.1 GCA_003231035.1 Acidobacteriota bacterium | reverse complement strand
TTCGCCCTCGGCGAACAGACCAGTTACCTCTGGGCGGTGACTCACACCAGCCTCGAGGCCTATCGACTACCGCCGCGGGCGCGAATTGAGGAGCTGACCCGCCGGGTTATCGCCCAACTCCAAGCCCCGCGCAGCCCACCCGCGCCGACGACGACCACCACTCCACCCAACATCGACGAGCCCTCCAACGACGACGCCGAACTGAGCAGGATGCTCCTCGCTCCTCTAGGCAAACGGCTAGGCCAATTCCCCCGCCTGTTGATCGCCGCCGACGGAGCCCTGCGAAGCCTGCCCTTCGCCGCTCTGCCGACCCCGACCGCCAACGAAAAGGCCGACTACCTGGTCGCGCACCACGAGATCGTCCACACGCCCTCCGCCTCGGTGCTGCTGCTGCAACGGCGAGCGATGGCCAACCGAGTGCCGGCCCCCAAGGTCTTGGCGATCTTCGCCGATCCGGTTTTTCGCGCCGACGATCCACGGGTGCGCGGCACCACTGCCACTGCACGAGCAGCCACCGCCCAGTCCCGCTCCGCGCAACCTCCCTCGCTAGAGGCCTCCGCGAACGTGGCCAATTCCTTTTCTCGTCTGCGCTTCAGCCGTCGAGAGGCGCAGCAGCTAGCCGCCATGGTCGACGAGGATCAACGGCTCCTAGCCCTTTCGTTCGACGCCTCGCGCAAGACCGTAACCTCTCCCGAGATGACCCAATACCGCAACGTCCACTTCGCCACCCACAGCGTACTGGACGGGGCGCGGCCGGAACTCTCTGGAGTGGTTCTTTCCCTGGTTGATGCCGATGGCCAACCGCAGGAAGGATTTCTGCGCCTGCACGACATCTACAACCTGCACCTCAACGCCAACCTCGTGGTGCTCAGCGCTTGCCAGACGGCACTGGGTCAGGAGATTCGCGGCGAGGGGTTGGTCAGCTTGGCGCGCGGATTCATCCATGCCGGCGCCTCGCGAGTGGTGGCCAGCTTGTGGCAAGTGCCCGACCGTGCCTCCGCGGCACTCATGGTGCACTTCTACCGCGGCATGCTGCAAGAGGGGCTGAGTGCCGCCGCGGCCTTGCGCTCGGCACAGATCGCCCTGATTGAAGAAGGCCGCTTCGCCGATCCCTATTCCTGGGCGGCCTTCGTTCTGCAAGGAGACTGGCGTCGAGCCAACCCACCGCGGAAATAGATTCCTTCGCGGCAACACCTAGAGTCAGGAAGCAGCCCCGGCGGTCACACTCCATGATTGCCAAGACCCATTCAATTCCAGAGGGAGAACACGATGCACGTAGGTAACTGTACGGACGGATCCGCGGACTACAATCTCGCCGGTGGCGGCCAGGTCCTCCAGCCACCCCAGTTCAGTGGCTCAGAGACCTTCCGTCTCGCCAAAGACAAACAGAATCTGTGGTCCATCACAGACAGCATGATCGTGACCTTCACCGTCAACGGCTCGGAAGTCGCGGCGATCCCAGACGTCTCCAACACCGACTTGGCGATCCTCGTTCAGTGTGGGACGCAGTTTCTGGGTCTCAAGCTCGAAGAGGCCCCCCATCGAGAGGCAGGGGCCGGCACCGAAAGTGCTCAAGGGTACTGATCCATCGGCGGCAGCTCCGCCTACTTCCGCCGCGGGCTGCTACAGCGAGCCCGCGGCGTTACTTACGATGAAGCTCCTGCAACGACCGCACCTCTAACCGGTCCTCTTGCAGCGCCGCGATTCCCTCCGCCGCCGCCAAGGCACCGGAGAGGGTGGTGATCACCGGCACACTGAACTTGAGGGCGGTGCTGCGAATCACCGTATCGTCCGCGTGCGGATCCCGGCCCAAAGGGGTATTGATCACCAGATCGATCTCGCCATCGATCAATCGATCGACCACGTGGGGACGCCCCTCGTGTACCTTCAAGACCAGCGTCGCCTTCAAGTCTCGCTCGGCGCGGTCGCCACCAGCTCGAAGCCGAGTTCGCACAACCGCCGGGCCACCGGCACCAGTGCTTCCTTGTCGCGGTCGTGCACCGAGAGAAAGGCCCTCCCCGAGGTAGGCAATTTGTCGCCCGCGGCGAGGGTGGCCTTGGCGAAGGCGGCACCAAAGTGGGGCGAGAGTCCCATCACCTCGCCGGTCGATTTCATCTCAGGACCCAGGATCGGGTCGACACCGGCGAATCGCCGAAAGGGGAAGACCGCCTCTTTGACCGCCACCGTCAGCACCGGCGGTTCGCGGGTAAAGCCGATCTCTTCGAGGGTCCGCCCGGCCATCACCTGGACCGCGATCTTGACCAACGAGACCCCGACCGCCTTGGCGATGAAGGGCACCGTGCGCGACGCCCGTGGGTTGACCTCGATGACGTAGACCTCGCCCTCGTGAATGGCGAACTGGATGTTCATCAAACCGACCACCCCGAGGCGCAGCGCCAGCCTCCGGCCGATGTCGCGCATCCGGTCCAGCTGTTCTGCCGTCGCCTTCATCGGTGGCATCACCGCGGCCGAATCCCCGGAGTGGATCCCCGCCTCTTCGATGTGTTGCAGAATGCCACCGACCACCGCCCGCTCGCCGTCCGCGATGAGGTCGAGATCGAGCTCCACGGCGTCGTCCAGGAAGCGATCGAGCAGGATCGGATGACCGCCAGCGGCAGCGGTGGCGAGAGCTCCGTCGCGGCGCAGGCTCGCTTCGTCATAGCAAATCGCCATCGCGCGCCCACCCAGCACGTAGCTCGGCCGCACCATGACCGGATAGCCGATCTTGGCCGCCACTTCGAGCGCCTCCTCCATGCTGGTGGCGGTTCCGTGCTCCGGCTGGGCGATCCCCTCCTCGGTAAGCAGAGCGCCAAAGCGGCGGCGGTCTTCCGCGAGATCGATCGCATCCGGCGAGGTGCCCAAGATCTGGACTCCGGCCGCCGCTAGACCTTGCGCCAGGTTTAGCGGTGTCTGGCCGCCGAGTTGCACGATCACCCCCTCCGGCTTCTCCCGCTCCACCACCGCCAGGACATGTTCGAGGGTCAGAGGCTCAAAGTAGAGGCGGTCGGAGGTGTCGTAGTCGGTCGACACCGTCTCGGGGTTGCAGTTAACCATCAGGGTCTCAAACCCCATCGCGGAGAGCTGATACGCCGCATGGACACAGCAATAGTCGAACTCGATACCCTGGCCAATCCGGTTCGGTCCCGAACCCAGGATCATCACCTTGCGCGCCGTGGTCGGCTCGCTTTCGTCTTCCTGTCCCCAGGTCGAATAGAGGTAAGGGGTGGTGGCGGGAAACTCAGCGGCGCAGGTGTCGACCCGCTTGTAAACCCGGTGGATCCCGAGTGCGGCGAGCCGGCTCGCCAGCTCACCGCTGCTTGCGCCGAGGAGCTTTGCCATGCGGCTGTCGGTCAACCCCGTCTCACGGCCGCGCCGCAACCACTCCTCTGGCACCGAGTCCAGATCCCAGCAGCTGAGCTGAGCCTCAACATTCAAGATGGTCTCAATCTCGCGTAGGAACCAGGGATCGATGTGGGTCAAGGCCGAAACTTCGTCGACCGTCCAACCCTGCCGCAGGGCGGCGAAGACGGCAAAGAGCCGTTCCCAGTTGGGGGTCGCCAACCGTCGACGCAGGCGCACCGGATCGGCCATTCGCCGTTCGCGAACCGCCATGTCGCCATCCAGTTCGAGAGCGGCCAGCCCTTTGAGCAGCGCTTCGGAAAAGGTCCCTCCGATCGCCATCACCTCACCGACGGACTTCATTGCCGTACCCAGGGTCGGCGGCGTCTCGGGGAACTTCTCAAAGGCCCAACGCGGGATCTTCACCACTGTGTAGTCGAGGGTCGGTTCGAAGGCGGCGAAGGTCTTACCGGTGATGTCGTTGGGGATCTCGTCCAGGGTATAGCCGATGGCTAGCAAGGCCGCGATCTTGGCGATCGGATAACCGGTCGCTTTGGACGCCAACGCCGAGCTGCGCGAAACCCGTGGATTCATCTCGATCACCACTCGCCGGCCAGTCGCGGGGTCGACGCCGAACTGGATATTCGATCCCCCGGTAGCCACCCCCACCCGTCGGATCACCCGGAAGGCATCGTCGCGCATCTCTTGATACTCGCGGTCCGAAAGGGTCTGTTGCGGAGCGACGGTGATCGAGTCGCCGGTATGAACCCCCATGGCATCGAAGTTCTCGACCGAGCAGACCACCACGACGTTGTCCGCCGTGTCGCGCACCACCTCCAACTCGTACTCCTTCCAGCCGAGCACCGATTGTTCGAGCAGTACGCGCTGGGTGGGACTCGCGTGCAACGACGTAGCCACGATCTCCCGTAATTCGTCCCGGTTGTAGACCACCCCACCCCCCTCGCCACCGAGGGTAAAACTGGGCCGAGCGATCAGCGGGAAACCAAGTTCGGCGGCGATGGCCCGCGCCTCTTCGAGATTCGACGCGTACCCGCTCTTCGGCACTTCGAGGCCGATCTCTTCCATCGCCTCCTTGAACAGCTGGCGATCCTCCCCCAGCTTCAGTGCTTCGATATCGGCCCCCAGCACCTCGACCCCAAGCCGCTCCAGCACGCCCGCTTCGTCGAGCGCAATCGCCAGATTGATTCCCGTCTGCCCACCCACCGTCGGCAGCAGCGCGTCGGGACGTTCCTTTTCAATGATCTTCTCGACGATTCGCGGCGTCAAGGGCTCAATGTAGGTGGCGTCGGCGAACTCCGGATCGGTCATGATCGTCGCCGGGTTGGAGTTCACCAGAATGACCCGCAACCCTTCGTCGCGCAAGGCACGACAGGCTTGCGTCCCCGAGTAGTCGAACTCACAAGCCTGCCCGATCACGATCGGGCCCGAGCCAAGGATGAGGATGGAGCGAAGGTCGGTTCTCTTGGCCATTCAGCGGCGCAGTCTATCGCGCCTGGTAGCCCACGCAGCACTCCACCGGCAATACCGGATAGCGCCGCAAGCGCGAATCCTCACCCGCCCGCTCACAGCGAACGAAAAGACTGCGCTCCGAATCGGCCAAAGCTGAGTGAGAACACCGATCGCACAACCCGGCGCCGACCCCCAGGCGCCTCCTCTGACTCTCATCGAGGAGCCGAAATGGTCCTTCGTTCCCCACTGTCAACTCGGATCTCTCACTGAAAAATAAAAAGACACTGGGAATTCCAAACACTCCGGGCAAGTTATCCGTATGTAAGTATGACAGTGAGGCCGTCCTTCGGGCAGCCTCGCCTGCCGGAGCCTCCACAGTCCGCATCCGCGGGCTGCGAACTTGGAAGCTCCACGGCGGAACACCCGCCACGCCACAATCCTACCCCTCGCGGGGGACCGGTTCACACCGTTCCCCCGCCCGCCCGCCCGCCCTTTTGTTTATGGGGACCTCTCTGCGAGGTCCCCTCAACCGAAAAAATGTCATTTTTCGGTTTTCACCCCTAAGCAGTCCGGCCTAAGCGGCCGGGCTCGCCTGGCGGCTCGCGCCCTCCGCTCTCACCCTGCCTGCCACAAGACGCGAAGCGGCGAGGACTCAGTGCTCAATACCGGACAAAATACCGAGAGCCAGCAGGCGCGAGGACGAAAAAACACTCCACCAAAGAGTCCGTCTCTCCCGCGCAGTGGCCTAAGGCTGTCGGAGGGCACGAATCGGCTCGTGGAGGATCAGCGCCCGTACCTGTCTGAGCCGCCAGGCGAGTTGTGCGGGCGCCCGGAACGAGCCGACAAGGAGGGCACACATCCAGCCCGCAGCCGCCCGGCCACTGCGCGGGAGAGACGGACTCGAACCCCCAGCGGGCAGCGACCATGGTTCAAATCCCGCCCAACACTCCAAGCACCGCCCACAAACTGCCCGGAGCGATGCGACAGCTCGTTGGGGGGCTAGGGCAAGAACGACGTTTCTTGCCCTAGCGGGGGCTGCGCGACAGCCCCCAAGATCATAGGGCGGGGGGAAGGGAGGCGCGGGAGTGACTACCTCTCGACCTAGTCGCGCGCCAACAACTCGTACCGCGCGTTGACCGTCACCTTCTT
>QIHU01000663.1 GCA_003231035.1 Acidobacteriota bacterium | reverse complement strand
ACCGTGACCGGCGGCGCCAACAGTCTCGGCGTGCGGATCAACAACGCCGACGGCAACGCCTCCTTCGCCGACTTGAACCTGGGTACCAGCGGCTCGCCGATGACCAACGTCGGGGTCACCTTGACCGGAGGCAGCACCGGTACCTTCGGTTTTGCCGGGACGCAGATCTTCACGACCGGAGCGGTGGGTTTTTCCGGCAACAATGGCGGCACGGTCGAATGCACCGGAGCGGGCAACCGGGTCACCACCACCAACGCCATCGCGGTGGATCTGCTGGCCGCCACTACCCTCGGCGCCAATCACTGCACCCTAGAACGGGTGGATGCCAATGGCGGTACCAACGGCATTCGGTTGGAGAACACCGGTTCCAGTGGCTCCTTCCGGGTCACCGGCAACGGCTCCACGACGATCGGGGCGGCGACCGGTGGTTTGATCCAGAACACCACCGACACCGGCATCCGGCTGGTGAGCACTGTGACGCCGTCCTTCAACAACATCACCATCGACAACACCGGCAACCACGGCGTCCACGGACCCTCGGGGGTCAACGGCTTCGAACTGCGCAACAGCCGCATCGAAGATGCCGGCAACGCCGACAACGAACATGGCATACACTTCGTCAACATGATCGGTACCGCGACCCTAGACAACTCGACGCTGACCCGCGCCGCCAACGATCTGATCTTGCTGCACAGCACCAACGCCAACTCCACTTGGAACGTGACCAACTCGAACTTCCTCGAAACCAATGGCGGCGGCGCCCTCTTCGGTAACGATGGCTTGAGCTGGCAGGTGCAAGGAAGCTCGGTGGTGACACTCACCGCCAACAACAACGAGTTCGGCGATCATGTGGGGGGCTTGGGTTCGCTCTTTGGCAACGCCATCGACATTGGCAACTCCACCGGTGGCGCGACCCCGGCGGCCGGTACCTTCAACTTCAACGCCGACAACAACGTGATCGACCAAGACCCGGCCGACCTCAACAAGGGTGGATCGTTCAAGGTCAGCGGCCAGGACTCGTTGACCGTCAACATTAACTGGACGCGGAACAACTTCACCGGGGCCAAAGGCAACGGCTTGCTGACCATCGACGGCAACGACAGCTCGATCGTACGCGCCACCATCGGCGGCGCCGCCATGGGTAACACGGTCAACAACGCCACCAACAGCAACGGTATCGTTATCCTGGCCGACGAAAACGCCGACGTCCGGGCGCTGGTGCAGGCGAATCAGCTCAACATGGTCGGTACCGATGGTATTCAGGTTGCCAACTTCGGCGCTTCGCTGGGCCAGCCGACCGTGATGGACGTGATTCTGATCGACAACGTCGTCAACGGTCACAGCCTTGGTGCCGCGCCGTTCTTCGGTGGTATCGACATCTTTGGCGGCGGCGCGGCCGGCGGCAGTACCTGCATTCGCTTCAGCAACAACACGGTCTCCGGCACACCCGGTGGCTTCTTCGACTACTCGCTCGACGACTTTGGTTCCCCGACCGGTATCCTGATCGAAGGGCCGGGGACGGCTGCCGTGACGGTGGCCGACATCCGCACCCTCAACAGTCAGCCAGGGGCGAGCGTCAACCTCTTCGGAGTGATCACTTTTTCGAATGGGGTGGCGTGCGACACCCCATGAGACACCAAATAGCTCTACTTTTTCCATGTCTTGACTTCACCGATCCTCCAGTGCGTTTCTCGCGCACACCGGTCGGTGAAGCTCCCTGTCGACGACGGATGGGATGAACCCTTGGGCCCCAGCGGCCCAAACTGAGAAAGGAGGTCTTCATGTCAGAACCGTTTCTGGCCGAAGTCCGCATCGTAGGTTTCAACTTTGCACCCCGAGGCTGGGCTTTTTGCGATGGCCAGATCTTGCCGATCAACCAGAACCAATCGCTCTACTCCCTGCTTGGGACCACCTACGGCGGTGACGGTCGCACCAGCTTCGCGCTGCCCGATTTGCGTGGGCGCACGCCCATTCACGTAGGCAACGGCCATCAGCAGGGGCAGAAATCCGGCGAAGAGCACATCACGCTGAGCGCGGTGGAGCTGCCCCAGCATGACCACACGCTCCAGGCAACCTCGGCCGCCGCCGATCAGTTCACCCCCGCGGGCAATCTGCTGGCCACGGTCGATGCGACGTTCGACGACCTCTACACGACGCCGGGCAACCTCAAGAACATGGCATCGGGAACCGTTGCCAACGTCGGGGGCGGCCAAGGCCACGAGAACATGCAGCCCTATCTCGCGGTCAATTTCTGCATCGCCCTCCAGGGCCTGTTCCCGTCGAGAAACTAAGGAGGCGAACTAGAATGTCTGAACCATTTGTTGGAGAAATCCGCATGTTTGCGGGCAACTTCGCCCCGCGTGGCTGGGCTTTTTGCGACGGCCAACTGCTCGCGGTTTCGCAGAACGATGCCCTCTTCTCGCTCCTCGGTACGATCTACGGTGGTGACGGAAGAACCACTTTCGGCCTGCCGGAAATGCGGGGAAGGATTCCGATTCACGCCGGCACCGGCCCAGGACTCTCGCAGCGCAGATTGGGTTCCAAAGGGGGAGCCGAGAGCGTTACGCTGACGGTGACTCAAATGCCTTCGCACACCCACGGCCCGGTCCAGGCGAGCGAAAACGCCGCTACCGAGCGCAATGCCGTCGGCAACGTCACCGCGGAGTCGGTCACTCGGCTCTACCGCGCCCCCGCAACGCTGTCGGCGTTGAACAGTCAGGCTTTCACCGGGGTCGGCGGTAGCCGCAACCACACTAACCTCCAGCCGTTCGTGTGTATTCATTTCATCATTGCCCTGTTCGGCATTTACCCGTCGCGGCACTAGGAGGGAGCGAATCGATGTCAGAACCATTCATTGCCGAAATCAGGATCTTCGCGGGCAACTTCGCCCCGCGCAGCTGGGCCTTCTGTGACGGTCAGCTCTTGCCCGTTTCTCAGAACACGGCGCTGTTTTCGCTCATCGGAACCACCTACGGCGGCGACGGCCGGACCACCACCGCTTTGCCGAATCTCCAAGGCTGCGCACCCATGCACCCTGGCCGCGGTCCTGGGCTGACTTCCAAGCGACTAGGACAACGGGGAGGGGTGGAAGCGGTCACGCTCAGCGAGGCGCAGATGCCCAACCACACCCACTCGATCATGGGCCAGTCGGGGGTTGCCAACTCCAATGACCCCGAAGGCAACGTGTGGTCGCGACCTTTCGGTGGGCCGCGAGCCTATGCGGCACCGGGAACCACCGTTGCCATGGCCTCGCAATCGACCGTCAATGCTGGCGGCAGTCAAGCCCACAACAACCTACAGCCCTACCTGGCGATGAACTTCATCATTGCGCTCCAGGGCCTTTACCCCTCTCGCGGTTAGAAAGGAGGCACCATGGCAGTCAACATTCCAGCCATCGATGCTTCGATCGACGCGCCTTCGATCTTCGAAGTGCGCGCCGACCGGCCTGTCGCCAAGCTGACCGTCCGTTTGACCCTGAGCAACACCAGCGATCACTCGATCGTGCTTCATTCAGCGGCCAAAGGAGCGGAGCTCTTCTGGCATCTGCTCGACGATGGCGACCGGGAGGTCACCCGCAAGGATGCCGCTCGCACGGTACCTGTAGCCTGACCTTACAGTCCGGCGGCGAATGGCACGAGAGCGTGACGCTGAACCTCAATACCGCCTCCTTGAAGACGGAACGCACCTACCAGTTGCGAGCCCGTTTCTGGGGTCAGGTCGCCGAAACTGGCTTCTTGGTTCTTCTGAGAGTGCCGTTGACCAAGCTGAAGCCAGCGAAGAAGAAGGCTCCCGCAGAAAAGAAGGCAGCGGCCAAGAAGAAGGCGCCAGCTAAGAAGAAGGCTCCAGCTAAGAAGAAGTAGCTCACGCTGGCCTCCCAGAATCCATCGACCCGGCTTCCACTTTGCGTGGGGCCGGGTTTCTTTCATTCAACGGCCCTCGCGGCGAAGGAGACACTCATGCCCACCGATGGTGCCGCCGTCACCCTGCGACCGATCACGCCCGAAGATATGGATTTCCTCTTGGCCGTGTACGCCAGTACCCGTGCCGAGGAGATGGATCAGGTCCCGTGGAGCGACGAGCAGAAGGCGGACTTCCTGCGCTTCCAGTTCGAGGCCCAGCACCGCTACTACCAAGAGCATTTCCCGGCGGCGGCGTTCGACTTGATCGTTGTCGGCGACGAGCCGGTGGGGCGGCTCTATGTCGATCGCCTCGACATCGCCTTGCTTCCCGAGCGGCGGGGCAGTGGCTTGGGCAGCCAGCTGCTCGATCAGCTCCTGAACGAAGCCCGCGAGGCTAGCAAGCTGGTGCGCATCCACGTCGAGCATAACAACCCGGCGATGCGCCTCTACCTGCGCCTCGGCTTTGAGAAGATCGAGGAGCAAGGGGTTTACCACTTGATGGAGTGGCGGCCGAGTGGAGAGTCGGGAGGATAAAGCTGTGCAGCTCGAGATCCCTTGGACTCAGGAGTAACGACGATGACCGACTCGATAGCCCAAGTTCGATCCGCGCCCG
>QIHU01000341.1 GCA_003231035.1 Acidobacteriota bacterium | reverse complement strand
GAAGCGCTCGACAAGTACGGTGTCGACCTGGTTGGGCAAGCCCGCGACGGCAAGCTCGATCCGGTGATCGGCCGCGACGACGAGATCCGCAGAGTGATCCGTATCCTCTCGCGCAAGACCAAGAACAACCCCGTGCTGATCGGCGAGCCCGGCGTCGGCAAGACGGCGATCATCGAAGGGCTGGCGCAGCGCATCGTCCGCGGTGACGTCCCCGAGTGGCTGCGCGACAGGGCAGTCTTTTCACTCGATATGGGCTCGCTATTGGCCGGCGCCAAGTACCGTGGCGAGTTCGAGGAGCGTCTCAAAGCGGTCCTCAACGAGGTCAAGCGGAGCGAAGGGCGGGTTCTGCTGTTCATCGACGAAGTCCATAACATAGTCGGCGCTGGGCGGACGGAGGGCTCCACCGATGCTGGCAACCTGCTCAAGCCGATGCTGGCGCGCGGCGAACTGCACGCCATCGGCGCCACCACTCTCGACGAGTACCGCAAGTACATCGAGAAAGACGCCGCCCTGGAACGCCGATTCCAGCCGGTGATGGTCGATCCCTCGACCGTCGAAGACACCATCTCGATCCTGCGCGGTCTGCGCGAGCGCTACGAGATCCACCACGGGGTGCGCATTCAGGACAACGCCCTGGTGGCGGCGGCGACGCTCTCCAATCGCTATATCACTGACCGTTTCCTGCCCGACAAGGCGATCGACCTGATGGACGAAGCCTCGGCGATGATCCGCACTGAGATCGACTCGATGCCCGCCGACCTGGACGCGGCCTTGCGCCGGATCATGCAGCTCGAAATCGAAGAAGCGGCACTCAAGAAGGAGAAGGACAAGGCGAGCAAGGCGCGACTCAAGACTTTGCGCAAGGAGCTGGCCGACCGCAAGGAGGCCGGCGATGCCTTGCAAGCCCAGTGGGAGAGCGAGAAAGGGGCGATCGAGAAGGTACGCGCCTTGCGCGAGGAGCTGGAAGGGGTGCGCCGTCACATCGAAGAGGCGGAACAACAGTACGACCTCAACCGGGCGGCGGAGCTCAAGCACGGCCGCCTGCCACAGCTCACCGCCGAGATCGCCGCGGAAGAAGAGCGGCTCGAAAGCCGCCAGGAAGGCCCCAGCCTGCTGCGCGAGGAGGTCACCGACCAGGAGATCGCCGAGGTTGTCTCGCGGTGGACCGGAGTGCCGGTAACCCGCTTGGTCGAGGGCGAGCGAGAGAAGCTCCTGCGCCTCGACGAGATCCTCCACCGCCGCGTCATCGGTCAAGACGAAGCGGTTCAGCTGGTCGCCGACGCGGTGATTCGCGCCCGTTCCGGGATCAAGGATCCCCGCCGCCCGATCGGTTCGTTCATCTTCCTCGGCCCCACCGGCGTCGGTAAAACCGAACTGGCCAAGACGCTCGCCGAATCGCTCTTCGACAGCGAGGACAACGTGGTGCGCCTCGACATGAGCGAGTACATGGAGAAGCACACCGTGTCGCGGTTGATCGGCGCCCCGCCGGGATACGTCGGCTACGAGGAGGGCGGCCAACTGACCGAGGCGGTCCGCCGCAAGCCCTACAGCGTCATCCTCTTCGACGAGATCGAAAAGGCGCACCACGATGTGTTCAACGTGCTCTTGCAGATCCTCGACGATGGCCGAGTGACCGACAGTCAGGGCCACACCGTCGACTTCAAGAACACGGTGATCATCATGACCTCGAACATCGGCTCGCCCGACCTGCTGGAAGGGATCACCGACCAAGGCGAGATTCGAGAGCAAGCGCGCGAAGCGGTGCTGCGCGAGTTGCGCGGCCATTTCCGGCCTGAGTTCCTCAACCGAGTGGACGACGTGGTTCTCTTCAAACCGCTGACCCTGACCGAGATTGAGCAGATCGTCGGCTTGCAGGTGGCCGACCTCGGCCGCCGGCTAGGCGAACGTTCGATCGGGCTCGTACTCAGCGACGAGGCCCGCAAGTTCATCGCCCGCCAAGGCTACGATCCGGTCTACGGCGCCCGACCGCTCAAGCGCTTCATCCAGCGCAGCCTCGAAACCCGCATCGGCCGGGCCATCATCGGCGGCGAAGTGCTCGAGGGTTCCACGGTGCGCGTGGATGTCGAAGGCGGAGATCTGGCGGTGCTCATCGAGCCACCGCCGGCTCTGCCCGAAGAGGCCGAAGAGATCGCTGCCGTCGCGGGCTGACTCGCCACCGAGCCCAATGGGATCGTCGCCGCCAGTCACTCGACGCGACGATCCGCTTCTCTTCCAAACCAGCGCGCCATCACCGCCGCCGACGGCTTGCCCTGCGGAGTGAACCCGACTTTGAAGCGGTCACTGAGTGGCTCCTCGACACGAAAAGGGTGCCATTTCCAGAAGTAGGCCCCGGCGAACCAGTCGCGGTGCCAGAAGGTGCGAAAGAAGGCCTCGTAGGCATTGGCCTGCAACTCCAGATCTGGGACCAAGCCTTCGACCCGCTGCGGCCACTCCCAGGGTCTGGCCGCTCCCCCTTCGGCGCCCTTGTAGCCGATCTCGGTGAACAACACCGGTTTGCGGAACCGCCGTTGCACCGCTTCGATGGCGGGAAGGTGACGCTTCCAACCTTCGGTCATCTCGTCCACCGTCGGGCTCGGCGCCTCGGAAAGGGGAAAGTAGGCTTGAATGCCGATGTAGTCAAGATCGTCCCAGAAGGCGATCTCTTCGAATGATTTCCACCAGTTGGCGGCATAGGTCAGCTCACCGCCGTAGACCTGCCGCACCCGCCCGATCAGCCGTCGCCAGTCGTCCGGGCGCTCGATGGCCGTATGCTGCAACTCGGTCCCCACGCACAAGGCCTCGATGCCCAAACGCTCGGCGAGCTTCGCATAGTGCAGGATGAAGTCGCCATAGCTCTCAAACCAAGCCAGCCAGTCTGCCTCGCTGGTCATGCCGACATCGAGCCGTGATGAGCCACCCGCGACCCAAAGATGCGGTTTGAGTAACGTCTTGATACCCAGCTGATGCGCCAGACGCGCGGTAGTTTCCAAGCCTACGTCAAGCTCGCCCCAAAAGATTTCGCCATCGGTTCTCAGGTTGATCAGCGGCTCATCGGCGACCGGTTGCCATCCGAAAGGAGTCTGTACGATCCAGCCAACGTGGTGCTCCGCCAGCGGTTCGAGATCGGCCAAAGTGAACTCGTGCGGTCCCGCTGCCAGGCTAACGCCCGCTTGCTTCTCCACCACGACGACGTCCGAGCCCGCGACGGTGGGGTTCTCCAGTGAAGCTCGCGGTGGTCCCGAGCATGCGAGCAAGGTTCCCAGCAAGAGCGCTAGCCCAACGCTACAGGATCGCTTCATAAAGCTCTCCAAGCGATCAATACCGAGGAAAATTCCTCTCGGCGTCAGAATGGCCCCAGGTCGAGTCAGGTCTAAGTCGCGGCGGCGGCACGCGCAGCTGCCCGCCGAGGCGCGTCGCGGTGGGCTTGGAGAAAGGTGTCCGCCTTGCTGAACACTTTGGCCATGTTCATCCCCTTGCGCACCGCGCCGAGGCTGACCTTCCCGGTGGCGAGAGCCGCGCCGAGCTTCAGGTAGGTCTTCGCCTTGCCCCGGTGGCGATAGCGCACGTCCAGTACGTGGTGCCAGAGCCCCGCGTACTCCTCGTAGAACTCCTGCATCGATGGTGGGCAGCACCGTGTGGATGATGTCGAACATCTCCCAATCGTGGGTCGTCACCTCCTGCTTCGCCTCCTCCCAGAGGTCGGTGCCCGGCAGTGGCGTGAGTACGGAGAAGCCGCTATTGAAGGCACCGGTCTCCTCAATCCAGTCACGAAGGCGAGTGAAATCGTCGTGCCCCCAGGCTGGGTCGACAATGAAGTTGGGGGTGTAGCCCACCCCCAGGTCGCGCAGAATCTCCAGGGCGCGGACGTTGTTGGCCGCCGTGTTGCTCTTGTTGACCCGGTTGAGCCCCTCGTCGGTCACCGATTCGAGGCCGAGAAAGATCGACAGTTCGCCGCAGTCCTTCCACATCTCGATAAGGTGAGGGAACTTACAGATGATGTCGGTGCGCGTCTGCACGGTGAAGTGTT
>QIHU01000213.1 GCA_003231035.1 Acidobacteriota bacterium | reverse complement strand
ACGAACCTGTCCTGCGCGGTCGGCTCATCCACGAACTCAACATGGAAGTCTACAAGGCCTTCCAGCACCACAAGATCGAAATCCCCTTCCCGCAGCGCCACGTGCATCTGCATCAGGTGGAAGGGTAAGTACTTCCAGCCACTGGAGGGCCGTTCCGTTGCGGTTTTCCGTTCGGCAGAAACCCGGTTCGATAGACACTGCTAAACAGCAGGAGGACTAGGAAAAGTCATCTGTCTCCGTTATCTTTGGTCCGAGGAGGTCTTGCAACGATATGGCGCAGTTGTCAGCAGTCTCGCTCTTCTCCGGCTGTGGAGGCAGCGAGATAGGGATGCACCAAGCTGGGGTCGAAACGATCTGGGCCAACGAGCTAAGTACAGCGGCCTGCGAGATGCATGAGACAGTTACAGGACTGTCCGTAATCGAGCAAGCAGACATCGCTGAAATTGATCAATTCCCCAGCGCAGACATTCTCTATGGATGCTACCCATGTCAGGGGTACAGCCAAGGCGGTCGCCGGTCTTCGACAGCCGAGTCAAACTATCTATACCGGCACTTCGATAGAGCCTTACGCCAGGTCCGCCCGCGGGCATTTATCGTCGAGAACGTTGACGGGATGCGTTTCTCCCAAAATCGGCACCTTCTAGACGCTCAGCTGACTCGCTTCCGTCTTGCCGGGTACCGAGTAGTCTGGAACCTGCTAGATGCCAAAGACTACGGTTTAGCCCAAGACCGGAAGCGGCTCTTTCTCGTTGGAATTCGGACCTCTGAGAACAGGATGTTCTCATTCCCTGATCCAACCCACGGAAAGAGTAGAGAGCCGTACCGTACTCAACGGGATACAATCTGGAAGTATAGGATCGCCCCTCATGGCTCGTATTGTGATGAGCCACTTCACTGGTATTATCTTTCTCGGAATCGTTGGCGGTCTTGGGACTCACCAAGTCGATGCGTGGTTGCTCACTGGCGGCATGTCGGGCTTCATCCTGACTCTCCGCCATTGCGGCGCGTACATACTGACAAGTGGGAATTTGAGTCTAGTGGCCCAGTCCGGCGCCTAAGCTTCTTGGAGTGCGCAGCCTTGCAGGGATTCCCAGAACCAAGCCGATTCGCTGGTCGATCTATACGCAGCACCTTTCGAGCTATCGGCAATGCGGTACCACCTCCACTTTTCGGTGCAGTAGCAAGACAACTGGTTACTGTTCTATCTTCCTAGCCGACAAAGCGAGTCAAATTCTCAGGTCTTGAAAGTTGCGAGTCAAAGCCTCGCAAAAAACCTCTCTATAAACTCGATTGTCATCCTCCTCCAGTAACTTAGCCAACCGAATGCGGTCAAGTGTCAGCTCCCCCCCTCTCAGGGCTTGTTGCCAGTCTTCTTCGCCGAAGAGGTGGAAAGGCAAGCAAAAACAGTCCAAGAGACTGGGGTCAGACGGCGACTCCAGTAGCCGCTGTAGGCTCTCTGAAGGACGATCCAGATGCTTATTCTGTCTCAGCCAATTCTTACCACATCCACAGTTTCCTGCTATGACGACTGATCCTATTCTCGAGTCCAGAGAGCTGAACACCAAGAAATCGGTGCCACCGTCCTTTGGCTTCCCGGCTCTTCCGACAGCCACAGTAGCGCGAAGGCTTCCTCCTTTGCTCTTCGCTCTTCGTCTATATTCGGGATACAGATGCCAGTCCTCGGGCGTACGCTCGGACAAGCGAACAAGCGCGTCCTGCACGTCCGCCGGGTCATCCGAGCCAGGTGGATCACCGGTCCTCATGTAGCCGAACCGCGGCCCGAGCCAAATCGCCACAGCTACGGCTGCTGCTCTCTCGAATGCTACTTGAAGGTATCTACCTGATTTTCCTGAAACAGTATCGACAAGCGAAGCACCAAGGCAAAGCTCGTACCCGAGAGTCTTGCTGCCGCGGTAGGTCACCAGGCGATTCTGGTAACTGAATGGGTAGGATGTACCAAGCTCTTTGACTCTGTAGCTGAGAACCATGTCCGCTGCCGTTGCCCTATCGTCCTGATCATGTTCGTCGATCGCACTCGCCGGAAAATGATCTAACTCCTCAGAAGTCGCCTCACTTGCCTGACCCGCGATTCTGTCATCGTGGAGACACTCATCCAGCGACACCCTGGTGCCAGCACCTTCTCTGAGGCAGGTCAGCTCGACATCATCCGCATCTTTGGACGCTTCGCGAGCCTTCTCCCTGGAAATTCGCCCTATCACTGACGACCTTCATCGTCACCGAACGTACTACTTAGCTGTCGACTGATAGTACGTGCGGAGCTGAAAGCCTTCCTTGACAGCGAAAGAAGAGCCACCCTCTCGGATTCTTCAACGTCAGCAAGCTCGTCAGTCGACGCCGAAACCAAACCAGCGGCATCCTTGAGCTTCTCTGAAGCAGCAGCGAGAGCCTCCAAAATTTTCTCGTAGGATGGTCTAACTGTTTCTGCTGCCTCGGCGACTGTTTGTCCCGAACGCAACATCGCGACCATTTGGTCGTCTGCCAGCGCGGCCGCCAGGCCCGAGATCTGACGAGAATCCGATATCAGGGATAGCTGATCATCGTCCTCGCGGCCCAACAGCCAACCCATCAACTCAGCCGCTCGTTTGAGGTCGGCAACCGGAGGTTTTTCAGAGAAAAGAGCCTGGTCTTCCTCGATTCTCAGCCATCTACGGGTCGCTTGGTACCCGAGAGCAGTGTATATCCAAGAAAACGGGAATCCAGCGGAACCTCGCCCTTTCTTGGCGGTCTGCTCAAAATCAAACAAGCTATGGCTCTTGAGGTTCTTGACTAGACGGTAGGCCTCAACCATCCGCGGGAGAGTACGATGGATGTCACCTATGGACTTGGAGATCTCCTCTACGCTGTCATAGAGCCGTTTGTCGAGAACGTCTGCGGCCCACGCAGCCTTCGCGAAGGAATCCCACGTTTTATTTCCAACGATATGGGAGATGCCAAGATGTCTCAGCACCTCCCGTCGGGATTTGACAAGCAGGACCGGAATTCGATCCAACGACGACAATAAACTCTGCTCAACTGGGTAGGCATCCCTTCGATTGACCTGCCCTGTTGCACGCTCATCTCCAACCAAGATAAGGACTGTGGTCAGGCGTCGATTTCCTTCGACGACCACGCATTCTCCACCATCGCGCTGAAAGGCCACCAGGGGCGCTGATCGTTGGAATCCATTGGTTGAGATCGAACTGAGGAGATCTCTGACACCAACCTGATCAGCGATGTAGTCGAGCACCTGCCGTTGACTGGCGGCTCCATCGACTGCGCCACCGAATCGAGGGTTCCCAGTGTCCAGCAGAAGCTCACTGGGTGGGCGTTCCGCAACTGCCTGGTTTTCGGCCATATCGGTCATTCCTTCTCCAATACCGTGAAGTGTGCCCGCTCCGATCCTACTGGACAGTCCAGCGTCATCCAAGTTCCCCGAAAGTCAAGCCCGACAAGTAGCTCCTGTCAAATACCTCGGTATAGGCCGCTATCCTAGCGGATAGATCCCTAGCTCTTCAGAGTCGGTTTCCTTATGCAGCTGCGCAATCCACGTTCACCGCTCGAGCCGCCAGCGCATCTGCTCCTCTTCGCGGCCGATAGCCACCGTCAAACGACTGTACTCGGCCCACGGTTCCAGCACCGTCGCCCAGGCTCGCCAGCGCTCGGCACGGTGGCGGCCGACGAAGGGGATGGCCTCGATCGTCGTGGCCAGCTCGTCCA
>QIHU01000444.1 GCA_003231035.1 Acidobacteriota bacterium | reverse complement strand
CATGCAGATGCTCAGGCAGGCTGCGAGGAGTGGATAGCGGTAGCCGAAACCGGCCAGGTCGGAGATCGAGTGCTGATCGCCGGGACGGGCGTAGAGCAGGGTGATCACGGCGAAGGCCCCGGCGTTCATCAGCGCGTAGGCCAACAGGTAGAACAAGACCGGCGGCCTCGACGCCGCGTCGAGGTTGACCAGGGCGATCAGGAGGTAGCCCATGTGGGCGATCCCAGAGTAGGCCAGCATCCGTTTGATGTCGCGTTGCACCAGGGCCAAGAGGTTACCCACCAGCATCGAGGCCACCGCCAGCAAGGCGATGACCTGGGGCCATTTGTTGCCCAGCGCACCGGCCGTCGCGGTGTCCAGCAGACGGATCAGAACCAGCGCGCTGGCCACCTTGGGGGCCACCGAGAGAAATCCGACGAAGGGCGAGGGAGCTCCCTGGTAGGTGTCGGGTGACCAGGCATGAAACGGCACCAAGCTCATCTTGAAGCCGAAGCCGGTGACCAGCAGGAGGATGCCCAGTAAGGCCAGCGGGCCGCCGCGTCCTTGCGCGAAGGCTTGCGCGATCTCTGACAAGTAGGTGCTGCCGATCTGGCCGTAGAGCAATGCGATGCCGAGGAGAATGAAGGCGCTGACGAAGGCCCCCATCAAGAAGTACTTGATCGCCGCCTCAATGGCGCGATCGTTGGCGCGGTGGTAGGCGGCCAGGGCGTAGAGGCAAATGGAGAGGAGCTCCAGGGCCACGAAGAGGGTCAGCAGCTCGCGCGAGCGCAGCATTAACAGCAAGCCGACCACGCACCACAGGAAAAGTGCGTGATACTCGCCGGCCAAGATCCCAGCTCGGCGCAGGTAGCCGTCGGAAGCCAGCAGAGCCAGGAAAGCGGAGATCAGCACCACCGCGGTGAAGGCGAAGGTCAGCGGGCTCGCCTCCAGCTGGCCGTTGAAACTGGCCCCCGCCGGCAGCCGCCAGGCGAGGTAGCCGGAGGTGATGAGGGCGATCAACGAGAGCGGAGTCAACAGGGAGCGCAGCCGGGGAACGAAAGCCTCGAGGAGCAAGAGAAGGGCGCCAGCGGCGCAGAGCACCATTTCCGGGGTCAAGGAGGAGAGATCGGCCATCATCGCCCGGCCTCCGTCGCGGCGACTTGCGCCCGATCGAGGAGGGTCGGCGAGGTCGCGGGGGGGGCGGCCACACGCTCCTGGTACAAATTCAAGGTCTTCTCCAAGGCTGGTTTGCTAGCTTCGAGGAAGCGCGACGGCGCCACGCCGATCCACAGCATCAACACACACAGTGGGACCAGGGTGATGATCTCGCGCGGCGAGAGGTCGCGCAGTCCCTGGTTCTCTTCGTGGTTGAGCGGCCCCCAGAGGATCTCGGAGAGCATCTTCAGCAGATAGATGGCGGCCAAGACCACGCCGAGAGTGGCGAGGGCCGCCCACACCGGTAGGGTTCGGTAGGCGCCGAGGAGGATCAAGAACTCGCCGACGAAGCCGTTGAGCGCCGGCAAACCGACCGAAGCCAGGGCGGAGAAGACGAGGAAGAAGGCAAATATGGGCATCACCTTGGCCAGCCCGCCGTAGTCGGCGAACTTCTTGGTGTGCCGTCGGTCGTAGAGCATGCCGACGAGGAGGAACAGGGCGCCGGTCGAGAGACCGTGGTTGACCATCTGGATCAAGGCCCCCTGCCAGGCGATCAGGTCGACGGCCAAGAGGCCCAGCATGATAAAGCCTAGGTGGGCGACCGACGAGTAGGCGACCAGCTTCTTCATGTCGACCTGGACCCAGGCCACCAGGGCGCCGTAGAGGATACTGATCAGCGCCAGGGTCAAGAGGAGCGGTTGCGCCTCGCGATGGGCATGGGGGAAGAAGGGCAGAGCGAAGCGCAAGAAGCCGTAAGTCCCCAGCTTCAACAGAATGCCGGCGAGAAGGACCGAACCGCCGGTCGGCGCTTCCACATGGGCATCGGGCAGCCAGGTGTGGAGCGGAAAGATCGGCACTTTGATCAAGAAGGCGAGAGCAAACGCGCCGAACAACCACAGCTGTTGAGACAGTGGCAGGTCGAGGCTCAGCAAGTCGCCATAGCTGAAGCTCCATACCCCTGCCGTCTGCTGGTAGCTCGAGGCCATCCAGAGGATGGCGATCAGCATCAACAGGCTGCCGGCCATGGTGAAGAGAAAGAACTTGACCGCGGCGTAGACGCTGCGCTCGCCGCCCCAGATTCCGATGATCAGGTACATCGGGATCAGCATCACTTCCCAGAAGATGTAGAAGAGGAAGAGGTCGTGGGCAAAGAGGGCGCCGAGTGTCCCCGAGGTCAGCAGGAGGAGGGAGGCGGCGAAGCCGCGCCAGTGACGCTCGATCCCGCGGTAGGAGCCGAGGACGACCAGGGGAAGAAGGAAGACCGCTAGCAGAGCGAGCGGCAGGCTGATCCCGTCGGCCGCGAGTTCGAAGCGAATGCCATAGCTTGGAATCCAATCGAAACCACCGGCCTCGACCGCGAGGTCCCTGCTGAAGGCTCCTTGAGCGGTGCGATGGCCAAAGGCATAGACCAAGCCGAAGGCCAGCTCGATCAGCGAGACGATGAGGGCATAGCTCTTGACCGCCCGCGTGGCCTCACGGCGGAAGAAGAGGAGCGGCAAGCAGGCGAGGGCCGGAAAGAAGACCAGGCGGCTCAGCGTGTCGCCGAGAAGAAGGTGGAGAAAGGTGTCCATTTAGTTTGTTTTCCTCAAATGAGGAGCCACCAGAAGAGAGCGACCACGCCGAGAAAAAAGTAGAGGGCATAGTTACGGACGTTGCCGGTGGTGGAAAATCGGCCCAGATCGCCGGTGAGTTCGGTGACGAAAGCGCCAAAGTGAACCGCTCCATCGATCAGCCCATTGTCGATGATCTTCCACAGCAGACGCGAGAGGGTCGCCAGTGGGCGCACGATCAGGCGGTCGTAGACCTCGTCGACGAACCACTTGTTCACCAAGAGACGGTGCAGGCGCGGAAAGCGGGCAGCCATGGCGGCCCCGCGACCGAGTTCCTTGCCAGGGCCGTAGAAATAGTAAGCAGCGAAGATGCCTAAGAACGCCACCAGGACGGAGATCCCCATCAAACCCAGTTCCAACGCCGTCGAGAGGTGATGGCCGTGTTCGGCCGCGTGCTCACCTCCATGGCTGGCGATCTCGTAGATCGAGCCCGAGAGGAAACGGTGAATCCAGCCATCCTGGCCCAACACCACCCGCGGCAGGCCGACAAAACCGGCCAAGATCGAGCCCGCCGCCAGGACCACCAGCGGTAAGGTCATCGAAGGGGGAGACTCGTGCAGGTGAGAGCGCTGCTCGTCGCTGCCGCGGAACTTCCCGTGGAAGGTCATGAAGACGGCCCGGAACATGTAGCAGGCGGTCAACCCCGCGGTCGCCAATCCGACCACCCAGAGCAGTTTGTGACCGCCGGCGAAGGTCTGTTCGAGGATTGCATCCTTGCTGAAGAAGCCGGCGAAGCCGGGGACCCCGGAAATCGCCAAGGTGCCGATCAGGAAGGTCCAGTAGGTCCACGGCAGCGCCTTCTTGAGGCCACCCATCTCGCGCATGTCCTGCTCGCCCGACATGGCGTGGATCACCGAGCCTGCACCTAAGAAGAGTAGGGCCTTGAAGAAGGCGTGGGTGGCGACGTGGAAGATGGCCACCGAGTAGGCGCCCACCCCGGCGGCCAGGAACATGTAGCCCAGCTGCGAGACGGTCGA
>QIHU01000280.1 GCA_003231035.1 Acidobacteriota bacterium | reverse complement strand
CCCCAGGTGCCGTAGGAGCTGATGCAGTGGTCCGGGTAGCCTTTCTTGGGTGCCTCGCGGGCGCCCTGGAAGGTGAGCTGCTCGGTGGTCAGGTCGCCGACTCCCTGAACGAAGGCGCCTTCGATTTGGCCCACATCGATCAGCGGGTTGAGGCTCTTGCCGGTGTCGTAGAGGATGTCGGTGCGCAGGATGGTGAAGTCGCCGGTCAGCACGTCGATTTCGACCTCGGAGACGGCCGCCGAGTAGGTGTAGTAGAAGAACGGAGAGCCGAACGGGTGGGCGTTGTCGACCGCCGAGTAGTGGGGCGTCTTGTAGCGCGCGCCGGCCGCCAGGTTGATGCGGTTGGTGTAGGCGAGGCTGATGATCGTCGGCCAAACTTGCGACCAGCGGTCGCGCCAGTTGTTGACCACGGTGTTGACCTGGACCTTCTGTTCCTGGTCCATCGTGGTGTCGTCGAACTGAATGAAGTAGGCGGTGTATTGCTCAAGATCCTCGCAGAATTTCTCCAGCCGGCCGCGCAGCTTTTGGCAAGCGAGTTGGACAGCGCCGCCGTTCAAGTCGGAGCCGGTCGAAGCGGCGGTGGGGCTGGCGTCGGAGATGACCTGGGTGTCGGTGTCGGCAATGCGAATCAGTTCTAGTGGGATGCCGAGCGTTTCGGCGGCGATCTGAGCCATTTTGGTCTGGATCCCTTGACCGCTTTCGACCCCGCCGTGTTGCACCACCACCGAGCCGTCATTGGAGTAGGCGATGACGTAGGCGCCGCCCTGGTTGAGGGTGCCGCGCGGGCCGGTGTAGGAGACGCCGTAGCGCAACGGGATCATGGAGATACCCCGCTTCTTCCACCGGTTGCGTTGGTTGAATCGGCGCACCGCGCGAACCCGTGTGTCGAACTGGGAGGACTTGCGGAGGTTCTTCCACACTCGGCGGATGTCGCAGTATTTGAGCCCCTGGAGGTAGGGGGTGAAGTCGTAGCCAGTGTTGCTGTACTCCTCCAGCAGAATGAAATTCTCGCCACTGGCGAATCGACCGCCGCCACCGCTTTCTGGAAGGCGGGCTCGCTGTCGTACTTCTGGCCTTTGAGCTTGGCCAGCCTACGGATCGTCGCCCGGTCGAAGCCATAGGTTTCGATCACCGCGAGGGTTTGATCGGTGACCTCGAAGCCGGGCCAGCGGTAGGTGCCGTCGCGGTAGAAGTTGGCCTCCCGCACGTCCTCGGGGAGCATGCCCACTTCATGGGCGACGCGCTCGATCGCCGCCTCGACCACATTGATCGATTGCACGGTGCCGAAGGAGCGGAAGGCGGTGTTGGTGATCAGGTTGGTTTGACAGACCTCGCCGGTGCAGCGGAAGGTGTCCACTTTGTAAACGTTGTCGCTCGACATTTGCGCCAGATCCATGACCGGGAAGGAGACGTCGTAGGATTGGCCACCGTTGGAATACAGGGTCAGGTCGAAGCCGTGCAGCCGGCCGTCGGGATCGAAGGCGACGCGGGAGTCGCCGCGGAAGGGGTGGCGCTCGCCGCACATCACGAAGTTGGTGTTGCGGTCGAGCACCAGGCGCACCGGCCGATTGAGCTTGAAGGCTGCCAGCGCCGCCGCCGTGCTGTTGAAATGGGAGAGTTCCTGCTTGCCGCCGAAGGCGCCGCCGTCGCGGCGCAGGACCACCCGTACGTTGTTGGCGGAGATCCCGAGCACGTTGGCCGCCACGTACTGGTTGTCGCTCAGGTTCTGGGTGGAGGTCTGGATGGTCAGAGTCTTGTTTTCGCCAGGCGTCGCCAAGGTGGCCATGGTCTCCAGGTAGAAGTGGTTCTGGAAACCGTGCGACTGGCGCGTCTCCACCGTCTGAATCTCCGCCGCCTTGAAGGCGCGGTCTCGGCCGCTGAGCCAGGCGGCGTTACTGCCCGGGCGGGTGATTTTCTCGATGTGGGTCATCGTCGCGTTGGTGGTCGGGTTCTGGGGGAAGAAGCGTTGTTGCTCGATGGCGGCGGTGAAGTCGACCGCCGCGTCCAGGGGGTTGAAGGCGATGCATCGGGTGCGTACGAAGGCGGCGATGGTGCGCGCCGTCTGCTGGTCGGTGGCGACCACGATGCCGAGCGGAGCGCCGATCGACATGATCTCTTGCGGGTGGAAGACCTCGCTCGCTTCGGCCAGGATGCCGGCCGGCACCTCGTCATCCTCGCTGGGCACGAAGAGTGGATCATCGCCGCCCAAGCCGACCCAGTTGGCGCTCGGGTTGGGCAGGTCGGGGTAGGCGCAGTAGTCGACGAAGCCGGCATACCAGTCGTGGAGGAAGTGGACCAGCTGGCGGGCGTCGATGCGGGTGCCCTTGGCACCGTGGATGGTGGTCACCGGCAGCCGGTAGTGGAAGGTGCCGCGGGCGACCAGGCTGTAGACGTAGGCCGCTTCCAAGGTGCCGGGTGGTTGGGTGACGTCGTGCGAGTACTCGGCTTCGCCGGAAGCCTGCATGAAGGCGGAGAGTTTGACCAAGGGTAAGGAGACCGGCAGCTCTTCCGGGTAAGAGTTGTAGATCTGCCGGCCGTGGGACTGGGGCCGCTCGGGGTCGCGGCCGGCGCTGCGATAGATCGGCGCGACGACCTTGGGCTCGATCTGTTCGGCCACGTGGACGAAGTACTTGTAGAAGAGGTTGAGGGCGAGCGCCTTGCGGTAGCTCCACGGGATCTCGTCGATCTCGAGCGGCCCGGCCGGGCCCTCGGGCGGCGTGAAGGCGTCGAGTTCTTCGCTCAGAGTTTCGATGGCCCGCCGCAGGGTGCGCTCGCTCCAGCTCTTTCCGCGCAGCACGGCCTCGGTGCGGCTGGCGCGGGTGGGGCGGTAAGGGGTGCTGCCGTAGAGGGCGGCCTCGACGCGGTAGTCGGCGTCGATGCCGTTGAAGACGATGTGACTCTCAGCGACCCGGTCCCGGCGGCCCTGATCTAGATGAAAGCGGACGCGGATCGCCGCGTTGACGATGGCGTGCGCATTCTCGGGCCGGCGGCGAATTTTGTAGCTATCGACGATCTCGCCGCGCTCGCTCCATGGGATGTGGATCGAGCGGTAGAGCGCGGCGCGGGGCAGCTCGGCGGTCTTGGGCAGGTCGAGAATCGGATAGCGCCTCTCACCCTCGGGCGAGCTGACGGTGACTTCGCCGCCGAGCGCGGCGAGGACCACCACGACGTCTGAGAGGAAGCCGAAGTTGGTGCCGATGGCGATGTTGCCGGCCACGCTGCCGATGTTGCGCACCTGGTGGCAGGCGACGATCTTCAGGTGGTCGAAGAGGGCCACCAACCCCCGCGTCTTCCATTTCGGGTGGTCGGCGATCGTGGCCTCAAGCATTTGAGAGAGGCGGGTCAGGGTGACCGCGCCGCCGATCTTGAGCCCCTCTTGGTCGACCCGGGTTGCGGCCAGTTCGGGCACCGCTGAGACATCCACCAGCACCTGGGGATCGAACGGGTCCTCGGCGTAGACCGGTCGGGTCTTGAAGATGCCGATCGAGGTGTTGCCGAGCAGGAGCTTGAAGTTGGTGGCGTCGGCGCCGTAACGCTGTTTGAGGTTGTAGACCTCGGCCAGCGAGGTTGGGCGGTAGTACTGGTAGCCGTCGGCCGAGATTTGGAGCGGCTGCGGATTGCGCATGTAGGGCAGGAAGTCGCTCGGCGGGTCGTACTCGCTGAACGGCTTGACCGGCGCGTCGTAGTTGGGGTCGATGCGGATTTCGGGCGGATCTTTGGGCGGCGTGTAGTCCTTGGCCAGGGTTCTGAAACCGGCGAGAATCGGCCGGTAGCCGGTGCAGCGGCAGATGTGGCCGTCGAAATTGTCGTCGATCTGCTTCTCCGTCGGCTTGGGGTGGTTCTGGCGCAGGCTGAACATGCTCATCACGAAACCGGGGGTGCAGTAGCCGCACTGCGAGCCGTTGTTGGCGGCGATGGCATGCTGGGTGGCGTCGAGCGCTGTCTTGACGCTGCCGATGCCTTCGGTGGTGGTCACCACCGTGCCGTCCAGGGTGCACAACGGGCGCAGGCAAGAGTTGATGGCGCGCTTGAGCAGCTTGCCCTGGGCGGCGTCCCAGCTGGTCAGCATCACCGTGCAGGCGCCGCAGCCGCCCTCGCCGCAGGCCAGCTTGGTGCCGGTCTTGTGGACCTCTTGCGAGTGGAGGTAGTCGATCAGCAGGGTGCTCGGATCGACGTCGCCCAGCGTCGTCGTCTCGCCGTCGAGGATGAAGGTCACCTCGCTTTTGGCGGTCTTTTTGCCGTTGAGCATTTCGAGCAGCAGGTCGTCAAAGGCGGGGCCGTCCGCCTTCAGGTAGACCTGGATCGAGTTCTTTGCCTTCTCATCGAGCAGCAGTTGCCCGGAGCGGTCGTTGTTGGCGGTCACCACTTTCAGTTTAAGTTCGATCGACTCGCCCAACTCGCCGTTGGTGGCGATGGCGGCGGCGAGCGGATCCCAGAAATCGAAGTTGCCGCTGCGCAGGAAGGCGAAATCGTTGCCCAACGCTTCATAGATGAACGAGGCGGCCGGCGTCTCGTGGTTCTGTAGCAGCCGAACGTAGAAGCTCTCGGTCACCGGCGCGAAGCGGGTGGCGTCGAGCGGGACGAGGGTCAGGGGGACGCCGGATTTGAACACGTGCTCGGCGGAGACGAAGTTGTCGATGCTCTGATCGGCCGCGTGGACGTTGCCCGGAACCTCGATGGCGCCGCCCATCACGTAGATGCGCTCGATGCGCTGGGCCAGTTCAGGGTTATCTCGCAGCAGGGTGCCGAGGTTGGTCAGCGGCCCGATGGCGAGGATGCTCAGCTTGCGCCGCGAGCGGGTGAGCGTCTCGCGCAAGAAGGCGAGGGCGTCCGGCAGGGGCGGGTTGGGGTTGTGGTACTTCGGCCCCAACTGGACGCCGTAGAGATTGTCGACCTGAAGGCGCAGACTCTCCGGGAACTGGTGCGAATACCGCATCGGCTTCGCCAACCCCATGGCCACCGGCACCTTCGGCCGGTCGGCAAGCATCAGCAGGTTGA